>JBDRKX010000033.1:0-3129 GCA_043813605.1 Elusimicrobiota bacterium
TCTGGGTAAGAATGGGACTAATGATGATGAATCTGGACACAGCGATGAAGAGAATATAGCAGACGGATTCAATAGCTGAAAGAATCAGGAAATATACTTTTGGAATTTATAAGAGCAAAAAGTTTTTCAGGAAGCCCTACTATAAGGCTGAATCACTTTTTTTCTGTTTCCTACAGCCCTCGCACCGTTTTTCTTAATGTCTCCAAGTTGTTAGACGTTAAATACCCACAATCCCCAGCTTTATTTTGCTGATTCCCGACACGGCTTCATCATGTTTGTATAATACTCCCGGGAATTTGAGCCAGCAGATAAGATAGAAAAGTTGTATAATTTCTCCCGTAGTACAAAGGTAGGCATAAATGAGCAGATTAAGGAAACAGTTTAGTAAGGAATTTAAAGCCAAAGTAGCATTGGAAGCACTTAAGGGATTAAAAACATCCGCTGAGATCAGCAGTGAGTTTAGTGTGCATCCGACCCAAATAGCCCAGTGGAAAAATGAATTTAAAAAAGCACTCCCGGAAATATTTGCCGGTAAGAAAAGCGCTGAGGATAAAGACAAAGACCAGCTGATAGAGGAATTGTACAAGCAAATCGGAAAGACACAGGTAGAGAACGATTGGCTTAAAAAAAAGCTGCCATTTTAGGTAATGAGGAACGGAAGTAAATGCTGGATAAAGACGATAAAGAATTTAGTATGAGGAAACAATGTGACTTATTAGGGATCTCCCGGTCAGGGTTATATTATCAGAAGCGGCCGGAAAATCCATACAATATAGAGCTAATGAATCTGATAGACGAAGAATTCACCCTGCATCCGTATATGGGAGTAGAATCGATGACAGTATACTTACGTAAGGATAAAGGCAAACACTGCGGTCCGAAGAGAGTTCGGCGTTTAATGAGAAAAATGGGGCTAATGGCGATATATCCGAAACGCAACACAAGTATACTGAACAAACAGCATGAGGTATATCCATATTTATTGAGAGAGATAACGATAGATAGTCCGAATCAGGTATGGGCGACAGATATAACATATATACGGTTGCGGCATGGATTTGCTTATTTGGTAGCGATAATGGACTGGCATAGCCGTAGCGTATTGAGCTGGAGATTGAGTAATACTCTGGATAGCAGTTTTTGTTGCGAGGCGCTTGATGAAGCATTGGGGCTATATGGAGCTCCCGAGATATTCAACAGTGCCCAGGGCTGTCAATTTACCAGTGAAGCCTTTATCAGCCGGCTTAAGGCGAAACAGATATCTATCAGTATGGATGGGCGCGGAAGAGTTTTTGACAATATATTTGTGGAACGTCTATGGCGCACGGTGAAATATCAGAACGTCTATATAAAGGGATATGAAACTATGCAGGAGGCACAAGAAGGATTGACTGAATATTTCCCCTATTACAATCATGGTCGGAGGCATCAGTCGCTTGGAGATCTGCGTCCGTGGGATGTTTATGAAGGCATTAATCAGTTGGCGGCATAAGTAATGAAGGTCGGAGAAATATTACGATGACTATATCTTATTTTTTCAAAAATTGGTCTTGACAATGGGGAGTACTTTAAGAACACAATTCAGTATTTTTGTCAGTACGCTGGTATTAATAGTTATAATTGCACTTGGAATCTTGATATATATATCTGAGAAAGGATTCCTGAAAGAAAAGATACTGCATACAAAGATAGTTTTAACAGAAAATTTTGCAAAGATATGCGAAGAGTCCCTGGCTCTGCGTGACCCTCTGCAGATAGTAAATTACAGCAGTATGGTAAAAAAGATTGACAAGGATATAGTATATGCTGTATATGAGGGATTAGACGGAAGGATTATGTCCGGGCAGAAAAGGAGTTTAACAAATGACGCATTGCGGGATAAGGCAGTATTTTCCGGACAAGAGCGCATCAGTGCCTATTCATATAAGAACAATGGCGGAGAAATTGTAACGGAAATCGGGATGCAGGTTGTTTCTGCAGGCCGGGATGCCGGTACTGTCCGAATAGGTTTTTCTCAAAAAGCTATTGATGTTCAGGTTGAAAAAACACTTATGGATCTTCAAAAGCGTATAATGACAGTCGGTACCGTAGTCTTGTTTATCGGCATATTAGCTTCAATGGCAATGGCTTTTACAGTAACTAAACCTATAAATAAACTGGCTCAAGGCGCGAAAATGATAGGTGAAGGCAACCTGGAAACCCATATTGACATAAAAAGCAGCAGCGAGATAGGAACTCTTGCGCGGGAGTTCAATGAAATGGCGCTTAAACTGGCGGAACTCGACCGGCTTAAAAGTGATTTCGTAGCAACAGTATCTCATGAATTAAGATCGCCTCTATCTTATATAAAGGGATATATTGAGCTTTTTCTCGGAGAAACTGAAGATAGTATGACAGACAGCCAGAAAGAGTATTTCATGATAGTTAAAAAGAATATAACCCGGCTTTCACAATTTATCAATGATATACTTGATGTCGCAAAAATAGAGGCCGGCCAGATAATGGTTAAATGCGAATTGAGGGATATAAAACCTATTGTTGAGGAAATGATAACTTTCTGTAAACCGGGAACAGAACAAAAGAATATTGATGTCGGGATAAATATAGGTGAAGAGATTCCAAATGTGCTGGTTGATGGAGAAAAAATAAAACACGTCATAACCAACCTTGTTAATAATGCACTGAAGTTTACTCCTGAAGGCGGTAAGATAAGGGTGTGCGCGGCATATAACCAGTCTGATACAGTCACTATTTCTGTCAGCGATACAGGGATAGGCATACCGGAGGATGATCTAAAAACGGTATTTAATAAGTTCCACCAGGTGAAAGCGAATCAGGAAAAAATTAAGGATATAAAAGGCACAGGATTAGGCCTGGCAATAGCCAGGGGAATAGTAGAGGCGCATGGCGGTATTATATGGGTTGAAAGTGAAGTCAGTAAGGGTACGACTTTTTCTTTCACGCTCAAGACAGGATGAATACATGATAAATAATAAAAAGAAAATACTGATAATAGATGATGAAAAAGAGATGGTGGATCTGCTTAAGATAAACCTTAGAAAGGTTATGATGTGATTGTGGCATATAGCGGAGAAGAAGCACTTGAAAAGGCCAGGGAGGAAAGGCCGG
>JBDRKX010000034.1:0-21377 GCA_043813605.1 Elusimicrobiota bacterium
GCATATCACGGCGGAACTGAGCGGGCGCGAGATACTGTCGCACGCGTTGTGGTTCGACCTGTATGTAGACGCGTCGCTTGATGACGTTATTACGATGAATAATTACGTGAGCCGGAAGCTGGCGGGTTACAGTCCGAAGAGTATCCGCGGGGTGCAGGCGGGCGTGGCAGAGGTGCAGGGATATTATCTGGGCGAGCTGCGCAAGGTAGACCCGTCGAAGGCGCACGGCATGGTAGAGGTTAAGGAGCCGAAGGCGCTGGAGAAGAAGAAGAGCGGCATGCACAAGTTCGTGGACATGATAAGGAACCTCGGGCGCGCGAGCGCGGCGTTACCGGTACTTCCGACGGCGCTTGCGTTGACTGCGGTTGAGGGTAACTTCGACGCGCTGGCGGCTTATGCGCTCGGCGAACAGAGAGCGGCGAGCCTTGTGGAACTGCTGGAGAAACTGGCGAACCAGGTTGAAGACCTGCTCGGCAGCCGTCAGGATGATTCGATACTGGATGACCTGAACAGTTTCAGGTCCATGATAGAAGCTACGTAATATTAAAGAAAAGGCAGAATTCTAAAGAAGAGATCTGCGAAAGAAAATCAGAAAGGAAAATCATAGCCTTTCAGACTTAATTCGGCTACCAGTTGTTTAATCTCTTCTTGAAGATCGGGACTTAAGGGAACTCCTTTATCCTTTCGTTCGAGCCAGGCTATATGTTCTTTTTCTCCTGCTGTATATATGCGGTCCTGACCGGGCATTTTCTCAGAATTCCTGAGAGATCTAAGTATATTTCCTGTTATATTCTTAAAATCTTTAGGATCAGTAAACGCACTGATATCTACAGCAATGAAGAAATGCCCCAGTTTGTACGGGATTTTTTCTCCGCTGCTGTTGAATCCGGAGAGCATCTTCATGAAATTTCCGCTCTGAAGAGCAGCTGATAGGATTTCGACTACGGCAGCATATCCGTATCCTTTGTAGCCTGCTGTATCTTCACCTATACCGCCAAGCGGGACAAGCGCGGAATTTCCATCGATAAGGTCTTTGAGTATCTTAACAGAATCAGTTTCAGTTTTACCGTCTTTATTTATAACCCAGCCTCCGGGGATATCTTCTCCTTTTCTGGCATAGGTTTCAATCTTGCCTCTCTGGCTTACGGAGGTGGCACAGTCAAGAAGAAACGGGAAATCCTCATCAGTAGGCATACCGAATGTCAACGGGTTAGTACCCAGCATATTTTCAGTACCGAAAGTGGGAGCGATGGACGGCCGTGCGTTAGTTCCGGTGATACCGATCATATCCCGTTCAGTAGCCATCAATGCATAATATCCGGCTATACCGTAGTGAGTGGAGTTCCTGGCTGCTACCATTCCTATGCCGAATTCCGCCGCTTTATTTATGGCTATTTCCATTGATTTTTTTGAGATCACCTGTCCCATGCCGTTATGTCCGTCAACAACGGCTATGGCCGCTTTGTCCCGGATGATCTCGAATTCGGTTACGGGTTCCTGGATACCGATCTTGATACGGTCATAATAGATCCGTTTTAAACGGTTTATCCCGTGTGAATCGATTCCCAGTTTGTCGGCCTTTATAAGCACATCAGCGCATATTTCTGCGTCCTGTTCCGGAACACCGACTCCCATCAGGACATCCTTCATGAAGTTTTCCATTATGCTGAAAGGGACCCATACAATTTTGCTGTTATTCATAATATCTCCTTTATTAATATGTATGATTATTATATGAATTTAAAATATATTTTTAAACCTTTCACATAATTACATTATTGGACCGCGGCGCATGTTTTTTTTGCAGTGTTTGTAATAGATTAATATAATTTGGATAATTGGAGTGTATTTTATTAGTGATGAATGTAAAATGAATGAAAATTACTCATATGAAGGTTTTGTAGATATCAAACGACTGATCGTATCTGTCATACTGCTCTTGTTCCTGATCCTGACACTTTACGGCGGTTCCCTGAGATCTCCTTTTATTTTTGACGATATAAGGAAAATAAAGGAGAATCCGGATATAAAGAAAATAACCAACCTTCCGGCAAGTCTTGTCTATCCGTTTGATAAGGATGTAAAGGTTTACCGCAGGAACGAACCGTCAAGGCCTCTTGTATATCTCACATATACACTAAACTACCATTTCGGAAAACTTGACCCGGCCGGATACCGTCTTTTTAATATGATTATGCATTTTCTGACATCCGTATTGGTATTTATTCTTGCCGTGCAGATATTCTCTTATTTCCTGCATAGAAAGGAGGTATGGCTCTTATCATTTTTCAGTGCGGTGCTATTCGCCGTACATCCCCTTAATACAGATGCTGTAACATATATATTCGGCCGTTCGAGCATCCTTGTTACATTCTTTTACTTATTATCATTGCTGTTTTTTATTAGAACATTCACACAACATAGGAAAAATCACATTGCTTCAGTTGTTTTTTGTCTTTTGGCTTTTTGTTCGAAAGAAACTGCCGTAACTCTCCCTCTTGTATTTTTAATAGCTGATTATTTTTTGATAAGCAGGAATAATGTAAAGAGAGTATTGAATAGAACAATGATCCATATGCCATACTGGATCATCCTGGGCATCTACCTGGTGTACAAGCATTTTTACATAGGGGGGATATTTGAGAAGGGTACGGCCAGGGGCGTTTCAGGTATTTTATATTTAGCGGCGCAACCGTTTGCTCTGCTTAAATATATCAGGCTGCTTCTGTTCCCGGCCGGATATTCGCTTGATCATGTGATAAAGCTGCCGGATACAGTGTTCGGATTATCTGTCATGATCCCTTTTGCAATGATCCTTATATCTGCAGCATCTGTTTATCTGGTGTGCAGGAGAAAAACAAAAACTTCTGAGATAGTACTCTTTGGTATACTATGGTTCCTTATAACGATCTTGCCTACTGCGAATTTTATTTTTATTAATCAGGTAATTGCCGAAAGACGCATGTATCTTTCAGGCATCGGTATTTATATAATTGTCATAACAGTTATATATCGGTTAGCAGGACAAATAGGCGAGAGGATGAAAATCGGGAAAAGCCATATAGCGGTCCTGTTTTTTGTTTTATATACAGTTTTTTTTGGTGCTGTAACTTATGGAAGGAACCGGCTTTACAAAGACCCTGTTCTAATATGGCAGGATGTAACGTCCAGGTACGCGAACAGTATCAGGGCACACAATAACCTTGGAAACCTTTATCTTGAGCGCGCTGAATATGAAAAAGCATCAGAGGAATTTAAAAAAGCTCTCGACATCGACCCGCGGGATGCAATAATACGTAATAACCTGGGGTTATTATATAGTAAGACCGGCCGGCCGGAAGACGCAATGAATGAGTATACTAAAGCAGCCATGTATGATCCGCATTTTGCAGAACCGTATTATAATATGGGAAACCTTTATTCTGTCCGGAAAAGTTATGAGATGAGTTTAAAATCATATGAAAAAGCTGTAATGATAAATCCCCGTTATGCTGACGCGTATTACAATCTCGGGAACCTGCTGAAGGATCAAAAAGATTATGGAAGGGCAGCACAAGAATACCGGCGGACCGTGATGCTGGATCCTGAATATGCAAAAGCATATATTAATCTGGGTAATCTCTATGCTATGCGCGGTGATTATCAGAAAGCTTTCAAAGAATATAATAATGCTCTGGCAGCAGCTCCGGAAACAAAGGGTGTACATTTTAATCTTGGAAAGCTGTATCTTAAAGTAAAGAACTATCAACTGGCCCGGGAGGAGATGGAGAAAGCTCTTCTTATTGACCCTGATAATCAGCTTATAGTTGACAAAATAAACGCAATCCGGAATATAAAGCCTGAATAAACACCCTGTTGAAATACATTTCTTTTTTACAGATTATAAAAAACTTGACATATTATAATTATTATATATAATGAAATTGTGATATATTCACAGTTTATTAACAAGTTATTGCAGTTATCAACAATTTATCTCAGTTGAATAAATGTGCAATACACGCGTAATAGAGGGTAGTATGTCTGAAGTAACAGATATCCGGTAAAACGGGCGGTAAAAAATGTCAAGAAAGATACTTATTGTCGATGATGAATACTCGATGCTCTCAATGCTGAAGATGATAGTAGAGATGCGCGAGTTCACAGCAGTAACTGCGAAAAACGGGAGAGAGGCGCTGGATATAGTTGAGAAGGAACAGCCTGACCTTATCATGCTAGATCTGATGATGCCTGTAATGGACGGCTTTCAGGTTTTGGAAGCTCTAAAGCAGAATGATGCAACAAAAGGGATACCTGTTGTTATAGTATCTGCTCAGAAAGATGAGAAAGACATAAATAGAGCCTACAATCTGGGAGCTGCCGATTACGTTGTAAAAGGCGGTCATCCACGCAACTATCTGGATATGATAGAGCGGCATCTCCTTTGTGCCGAACAATACTGATACCTGTTCAGTAAACAGCAGTTATAAGCTTATTCGGGATTTGACTTCTTTTTCAGAGAGGTCAGACAATTAGATATAATTGCAGCATTTTTTTATCATCGGTCATTATTGCTGCTCTCAATGCTTTTCTGTAATATTCGGCAGCCAGATCTGTTTTACCTTTCATTCTTGAAATATCCGCTCTCAATGCTGTCAATTGAGGTTCATGAGGATACAATCTTATTGCATTGTCCAGCAATTGACCTGCATTTGCATAGTCCTTTCTGTTGATGTAAAGTAACGATAGATTTGCTGAAACAAGCGGAAAATCACTCCATATATCGAGCGCCTTTTTGAATCTCTCTTCAGCTTCATTGAATTTTTTCTGTTTCAAAAAAGTGATACCAAACGAGTATTCCTTCCATGCTTTGATAAAATCACTGTTCTTTATTATTTTCCAAACAGCTACATCTTCTTTTATGTTTTTGTAAACAGGTTTAAACCTGTTTACATCGCTGAGGAAAACACGTGTTTTACGGGATTGTTCATGGTGTATTGAATAATCCGAAGAAGTCTGGACATCACTCACCGAGAAATACGCAACGTAATCGAAACCTGAAGAAAGCAGGTACATATAAAATTCATCGCGGGATGAGAACATTATCCGGTATATCATTCTGCGTTTAGTATTGAAATAGAACCTGTCCGGATAATTACCGAAGAACAAGGAAGCATCATCTGTATTTTTTATTATCCATTTAAAACTTGCAAACGGTTTTGAAGGCGTATTTACCGTCTGAGAAAGGCCGCCCGGGGAAGTACTCAGGAGTATCCTGGCATCAGCCTGAAGATATATGATAAGAATTATTATCGTTAGCGCACGGAAGAAGGTTTTGCTGAACCTGCTCATTCCACATACAAAATAATATAAGAGAAACGGCAGTACGGGCACCAGATACCTGATAGAAACATTTATCCAGAATATATGAAAAAGTATATGAAGTATAACATAGATACCTATGGGTACCATATGCGGTGTTTTTTTCTGTTTAAAAAAACCATATACAGTAACAGCAAGAACAGAGAGAGCCAGCAGAAAGATAAGTATGTTGTCAGTGTGAAAGTTCTCCAGCCATTGTCTGTTTAGATTGAGCAGCCCCCTGAGGGTGCCTGATTTGAAGTAGAAGGCAGTATTGCTTAGGAGAGATCCGAAAATAGGGATATTGGAGTATGTACTTCTGGCTTCCAATATATATTTAATTGCCGGATTTGCAGACAAAGAGGTTTTTGTATATATGAGCGGAATGGACATTAAAATGGAAAAACAGGAAAAATACAGCAGTTCCCTGGTTTTTTTTGCGCATAGCAAATATATAAATACTGAAGCAAATAATAGTATACCCTGTGTTTTTATATATATGGAAGACAACACGGCAAAGGAAAGTAGAAAAACAGCAAAGACAGGCGCATGTATTCTTTTTAAACTGTATTGTAAAATTATAAGCACCAGAAAAATCATAAACAAATACGGTATTTCTGACATGACATCACCGCTGAAAATGACCGACAGGGCGTTAAAGCACACTAATCCGGTAAGAACAAGGAGAGCTTCAGGTTCAAGAAGATCTCTCATGAAAAAGAACACAAAAAATGGTATGGCGAGCATGAAGATAAGTGACGGTATTCGTAATGCTGTATCACTTTCGGGAAAAAGTTTTGCAAAAGGGGCAAGAATAAGAGGATAACCAACGGGTCTTTCTGACAGCCCGGATGCAAACTCTGTGATGCCGGCAAAGTAGCGGGCGGTATTGGCATACCTTGCGTCGTCATTATAATATCCGATATAATTGAAATCGAGTGTTAAAATATATAATAAGACAGTTAATAGAATAATTAAGAGGAATATTGTCGTATACTTTTTGGTCATAATAGATAAATAAAAATAATCTTTTTTTCAGATTCAGCCGGGCATAAAGTTATTTTATGTATACTTTTATGAATGTCAATTATGAAGAGAGTTATTGACATTTATAATTACAAGTTCTATATTTCTAATTATAGGAATGAATGTTAAAAGGAGACAGAAATGAGGATATTGAAACTGATTATTGTTGTACTTATCTTTCCTGCAGCGCTCTATGCCGCCCGTCCCGGAATAGCTGTTATGGATCTGGAGGACAAATCGGGTTACCATGGAGCCGATATCGGGAGCGGTATGGCGGATATGCTTGTGACAGGGCTTGTAGAAACTAAGAAATTTAAAGTGATCGAGAGGGAAGCGTTAAAGAAGGTGCTGGCGGAACAGTCCCTTGGTATGAGCGGAGCAGTCACACCTCAGACGGCAGCCAGGGTAGGGAAGATCCTTGGAGTTCAATATATTGTTACCGGCAGTGTTACCGAATACGGGCGCCAGAAAGGCGGTGCGGGTGCTTTCGGTGTGGGTGTAAAAAAACAGACTGCCAGAACTGCGATGGATATACGCGTAATAGATACCGAGACAGCCGAGATAGTAGCTGCTGTTTCCGGAAAAGGAGAAAAAACATCATCGTCACTTAAAATAGCCAATGCCGATATCCTTCCGACAGATGTGAAACTGGGAAGCGATTCTTACAATTCTACACTTGAGGGCAAGGCTGTAAGGGAGGCTGTAGAGCAGGTCACAAAACAGCTTGTCAGGCAATTCGGCGGTACTCCCAGCAGTACTGTGGTAAAAGTATCCGAAGACACGATATATATAAGCGGAGGCGCGGATTCGGGGATTGAAGAGGGAGACAGTTTCACTATTATCCGAAAAGGAGAATCTCTGATCGACCCTGAAACCGGTGAAGACCTGGGCAGTGAAGATAAGATCGTCGGAGAGATAAAAATATTCGAAGTTCTTGAAAAGATGTCCAAGGCGAGAATAACAAAAGGGTCGGGTATCGTCAGGGGAGATAAAGCAAAAAAGAATTAGGCGGTATAAAAGGCTGCTGTTTCTTTACGGGCAATAGTTTTTGCTGTCAATAACATTATTGTCTAGATGTGAAGGATCCGGTTTGGAAAGATCCTGAAGATTCAAATGAAAAAATCTATCCCAATAACTTTCACTATGAGTATATTGATGTTGTTGTCATCCTTGTCAATGAGTCATATCTCTTATGCAGACACCTCTGTATACATAGAACAGGAACTCTGGAAGAATGGGAACACCGAAGTATTACTTGAATTCTATGGAGAAGGTAAGGGGTCCGGGGATTTTTACGCACATGTTAACCGTGGAGCTTTGTACCGCTCTATCTCTGATTATAAATCGGCAATAACTGAGTATGAAAGATATTTATTATCGGGGAAAATATCTGAAATGGAACAGAGATCCGTATATTTACCGCTTGCCGAATCATATTATTATTCGGCAAGGTACAAAGATGCAGAAAAATATTTCAGAAAAATATTGAAATTAGATCCCCGTCTGCCGGGTGCATTATTCGGAATAGGGAGAACCCTGTTCTCGATGAACCGGCTTGATGAAGCGGAAAGTTACCTTATGCGGGCTATCGATGTAACGCCTGGATTTCAGGGGAATTATATATACCTTGCAAGGATCCGGGAGAAAAAAGGCCTGCTCAATGAAGCTGCGCTTTATTACAGAACTGCCATAAAGAAAGATTCGCACCATATTGAGATACGATATGCACTCGGAAATGTTTATGAAGAACAGAACCTTAAAGAAAAAGCGTATATGGAATATCACCGCATATTGAATACAGATTCAGAAAACGGGATAGTCGGCCGGCGGGCAGACAGGATACTGACTGAATTGGCGAAAAAACCGGAAGATATGATAAGACCGAAGAAGCTTGAAAAATTTTGCCGTATAAGAGTACTGGATGCCCCCGCAGAGGTCCCGATTGTAAGGATCGGGTTGAATACAAGCTCCAGCGGCCGGATGAATCCTTTTGATAAAATAAATTTGCTTACAAATTGTACGTTCAAAATACTTTCATCTTCAGGGCTGTGTTTTGAGGGCAGGGCTGAAGTCGAATATCTTATTCTAATGAAAAATGGCCGGGCTGTTATAAGTTATCATGATTCTCCGGGAGTAATGCTTCCTCAACAATTTGCCATTGAACTTGATGATACCGTAAATGGTTCGATGATCCTCAGAAATATCCATTTTGGTAAAGGATTTGCCTGGGGAGGAATAGAAGACCGGCAGTACAGGCGTAAACTCGATGTGACAGCGGATAAAGACGGTTTTAGAGTTGTTAATGAGATCAAACTGGAAGAATATCTCTATGGTGTTGTGCCTTCTGAGATGATGGTCTCTTATCCGCAGGAAGCCCTTAAGGCTCAGGCGGTAATAGCCAGGAGTTATGCGCTTTACAGGAAAAAACATGTAAGACCCCACATGAAAAACGGTTTTGATCTTTGCGACAGTCAGCATTGCCAGGTATACAAGGGAGTTTCAAATGAATGGAAAAAGACCAATGATGTGGTCGATGCGACCCGCGGTGAGATATTAAAGCATAATAAGAGGATCGTAGATCCTCTGTTTCATTCAAACTGCGGCGGGCATACGGTTTCTTCAGGTGAACTCAGCGGATGGGGTTCGGTATCCTATCTGACGGGTAAAGTTGACGGTGATGAGAACATAGTATATCCTGCCAGTCCTGCCGGTTTTGAAGATTGGCTTAAATCAAAACCCGATGCATACTGTAACATTCCACTTTACGGCGGGGAATCGGAGTTAAGGTGGTTCAGGATAATACCGGCAGGATTACTTGAAGAAAAGCTTAACCGAAAAAAAAGAATTGGCCGTATAAAGATGATTTCCGTAAAAAAAAGATGCAGTTCCGGTCATGCAGCTTATATCTATATTCAGGGAACAGAGGGAGATCTGACAATAGAGCGTGAACATAAAATACGCAGGCTGCTTGGGATCGGGCCTATCAGGAGTACTCTTTTCTGGATAGAGACAAAATTCGGTTCAGACGGATTGCCTGAGGAATTTATACTTTACGGCGGAGGCTGGGGACACGGTGTGGGCATGTGCCAGGACGGCGCAGCCGGTATGGCCGCCCGGGGGCTGTTATATGATGCTATTCTGGAACACTATTACATGAATACATATATAGAAAAACTGACATATTAATTGAATATAGATTGCTCCTCTATCATGTAAATTGCTATACTATTTAAGGTATGAAAATGACCGTATTCAGGAATAATGATTTAAAAGGTACTCTATAGCTGCTGCTCCTGCTTTCCGTAGCTTTCGCTTCCAAGATATAGGCGGATCGATATATACCTGGCTGTTCGGCATAAAGCTGTATAACATACAGGCAATAAACGGGCTGAATCTTATTAGTATCGTATCGAGGCTGACTGCTGTTGCATTACTTGTTTATATACTTAACAGAAATGGAAAAAGACTGCATGACATAGGTTTTTCGTTCAGATGGAAGGATGTCCCGGTATCTGTGGCATTGTTCGTAATTGCTTTAGGTTTATATTATGCATATTACTACGGTGTGATATATGCATACAGATATGTGACTCGCGGTCTATTGAACCCATATGCAAAAAATACTGAATTTCTAAGAACGCAGTTGACTGTATGGTATCTGGCCTTAGCGCTGGTAAATCCTTTTTATGAAGAATTGATCGTCCGGGCATATGTGATCAGTAAAATGGAATATCTGACGGGGAAAGTATCTGTAGCGGTAGCAGCCAGTCTTTTACTGCAAGCGGCTTACCATCTATATCAGGGTATATTCGCAGGTTTAGGCCTATGTTTGATATTTTTGGTATTTTCAGTTTATTATGTAAGATCGAGAAGGATAATGCCGGTAATACTCGCTCATCTCTACCTTGATCTGAATGCTATGCTGCAATCTGCCTTATTTTAAACGTATAATCATCTTTAAGCGGATTCTTTACAGAAGCCTTTGTCAATGGAGATAGAATACCCGTTAAGGTCGATAAAAGGCATTTGAAGGCCTGCGGGTTCAGTAACGAAAAAAACCGGGGCCGGCCCGGTACCGGGCATTGTTACTTCCCAGTGAGGTGTATTTTTAAGCATGGTGAAGAAGGATGTTCCCGGGTCATTGTATTTCATCTCGATCGCGACCAGACAATCTGCATCTAACATGCGCTTTTCTGCTTTTTCCTGGAAAAAGGGATGTTTGTAAAGACCTACAATGAGGATGAGCGGTTTATATTCTATTGCAGTCGGGTTTACCAGGATGAATTCCTCGTTGTCCGGATGTGAGGCAAGTTTGATTTCAGTCGTGTTTTTACCGATACAGGCCAGTTTGTGTGACCCGTATTCGGGTTCGGATATATAGAGAGTATCTATGCCGTCTTCTCCCTGTTGAAGCTGTGTGAGACGCTCTGGCGGGGAGAATCTCATGAGAAGATCCCTGTCCTCCAGTTTTTTAAAGAGATCAGAAGAAGCTTTTTTAAGCGGCAGGCAAAGTAACCTGTTGTCCATCTATTGTTTCTTCTTTAAGATACGAATAATATAACAGTATTTCCTGATGTGATAAAAAAGAATACCGGGGTTTATGCTTTAGCAACAAGTTTTAATTTCTCACTTATTGCAAAGTGCCCGTCTCTGACAAGTTTCCTATCAAGAGAGTGAATACCTTCGGATAGATTGTGAAGATCAAGTGTTTTCAGTCCTTTCAATGAATGTGTTATAAGATGCAGATCGGTTCTGATATATTTCATCCTGTTATCGCTGAATATCAAAGCGCTTGCTTTTTTGTATTCAGCAAGTATTTTTTTAAGATGTTTTTTTAATCTTGCTTTTGAAACAAAAAAACCGAAGTTAGAACCGTCAAGATGAAAGACATTATCTTCCCCCAAAGCAGCTGATACGATCTCTCCCAGTTTCTTTATGATTGTAAGAAGAGCCTGAGTGTACATAGTGACATTTGTGTAATAGTTTTTTATATTGGTATACACAAAAATGTAGTCGCTTCCGGCAAGTTCATTGAATTTATCTTTGAACTTGAAATAGCCGGGCAGTTCTGTCAGCGGATGTGTCGTAAGTTTTTCCTGCTTATATTCCATGATAAGCGGTATGCGATGTACGATTCCTTCAATATGGAAGGGTTTTGCGAGATATTCGTCAGCACCCAGACAAAGGCCTTCAAGTTTATTCGGAAGCGAATCCATTATCGAAAGGATGATAACGGGTGTGATAAAACCGAAAGGTTTTTCTCTTATGCTCTTCAGTATTTCAAATCCGTTCAGTTTTGGCAGTTTTATATCAATTATAAGAAGGTCGAATTCAGTTTCGGTATATTCTTTAAGACCTGACTCTCCGTCAGTTTCCCATGTAACCGAATAATTATTATTTTCCAATAGGTCTTTTAAGAGATTACCGACTGATGGTTCATCTTCTATAACTAATATTTTTTCATTCATTTTTTCCTTCCTTGAATGTCAGATCGATTATATTATAATAAAAAATCTAAAGATAACAAATAGGCGTAATTCTTTTTAAAACCATCGCATAAAAAAACAGTTTGACTATTCTGAGGCCATGACCCGGCATGATTACAAGTAGATTATAAGTTTGTATTATTATATTCATTGATTTTAATTAATTAAATAATTATAATAAAATATATCATAGAGAAACTGTTGGTTTATTGCAGCATTAATCAGGGGAATAACAGGGGGGGGGAATATATGAGTAAAAAAATATTACTGGTTGAAGACAGTCCTACGATTTCTACGATTGTCACTTATACGCTGGAAGCGGCAGGGTATGAAGTGTCTACTGCTGATAACGGGAACAAAGCTCTGCAAATAATGAAAAAAGAGACGCCTGACCTGGTGATACTTGATATAGGGCTTCCCGGAGGAATGGACGGTTATTCCGTATGCAGGTTCATAAAGACAAATAAGAAACACAAGACAATACCTGTCATAATGTTTACCGCAAGGGGAAAAGTGGGTGAAGTGGACGAAGCTTTCAGCGTCGGCGCCGATGATTACCTGGTTAAACCTACGAACCAGGGTGATTACGACAGGCTCATGACAAAGATAGAAAAATGGATCCAGTAGTTAAGACCTGTCCTGTTGCAGATTTGTAAGAAGAAGTGAATTCATGGATGAGAAGAAAAAAGTACTTATAGTCGATGATGAGCAGGCATTCAACAGGGTAATGAGGGAAAGACTTACAATGGACGGTTATGATGCGATTTCTGCGTATGACGGTGCCCAGGGAATACAATTTGCAAGGCAGCAGCAGCCTGACCTTATAATACTTGATATTAATCTTCCAGCGGGCAGGGGAGATGCTATCTATAAGAGATTAAAAGAATTTGAATATACCAGCCATATTCCTATTATAATAATAACGGCTCTGCCGGTGGAAGAGATCGAAAAAAAACTATACGAACTTGGGGTCGAAAAGGATAACATGTTCTATAAACCTGTAGATTTTGATACGCTTGCAGAAAGAATAGGTGCTCTTCTTACATGAGAATCCTGCAAAAAATAAATTTATTGAAAATCGGTCTGATTATTATGGGGCTTGGTTGTCCGCAGGAATAAGTCCGTCGATTGTCTCTTGAAGTTTATTCCAATCTATCGGTTTAATAAGATAACTGTCCGCCCCGCAGCTGAAACCTTCTTCCACAGAACCGGTTTTTGACAGTCCCGTAAGCAGTATTACCGGTACATTCTTCGTCTCCGGTATCCTTTTCAGTATTGAACAGCAATCGAAACCGTTCATTTCAGGTAAGGTAACATCCAGTATGATAAGTTTTGGGGACTTCTTTTTTGCAAGATCCATTCCCTGTCTGCCGTCTTTGGCTTCAATGACGTTATATCCCCAGCTTTTCAGGTAAGTCGAGAGCAGCAGCCGTATATCACTTTCGTCATCTACTATCAGTATCGTATTCTGCTTTTTTTTCGATAATCCCAGCATATTGATCCTTTTATCCGATTATTAATTATATTCTAACTGAAATATTTAAATAATTCAACTACAAGCGAAATTATAGAAAAAATTAATAAGATTTGCAGAATTTTGACTGATTCTGCATTTGACACCTATTCATATTATGTGATAAGATATTTCCGAAATGATACATTTATGTATCATTTCGGAAACAGATCGATATGCGGTATGACAAATTCAGAACCAAATATAAGAATGTACCGATAATCACTACACAACTCCTCAAATTATCCGGTGATTATGGCCATGCTCTTCGTATACAGATACTCAGATGGCAGAAAACCGGAAAAATAGTAAAACTCAGAAGAAACCTCTATATACTCAATCAGGAAGACAGGGAGATAGACGCATCACTTCAGTATATTTCAAGAGAGCTTTACAGCCCTTCATATATAAGCCTGGAATACGCCATGTCGGAATACTCGCTGATCGAAGAAATAGTAACGGATATAACCTGTATCAGTACAAAAAAGACGATAGTATGCAGGAACAGGCTCGGCAGGTTTGTATACAAGCATGTAATGAAGAACTGTTTCACAGGGTTTATAGAGAAACAGGATACTGCCGGACTAACATACCTGATGGCTTCTCCTGAGAAAGCTGTAGTGGATTACCTGTACCTGAATCAATCCCGCTTCAACGGCGATTATAGAAAAACACTCACCGAAACAATGGGTATCAGGAATACCCGGATACTTGATAAAGAAAAGCTCAATGTATATGCAGGGCTCTTCAGCAGCGCAAAACTCGTTAAACTGACAGAAGCCCTGATGGAAATCCATACCTGACAAAGGAGGTATAAGATGTACGAATTAATAAAAGAAAAACTCTCTCTCTTGCTCAGCCGGGAAGAGAAGGTTTACGGGATGCTGGAGTTCATAAACCTGATGATACTGAAGATCATGTTCGACCGCGGCATGTTGAGCAGTTTTGTGCTTTCGCGCGGTGCAGTTCTCAGTACTATCTACGGATTGCGGGACCGGCCGGCATCCATAGAGTTCTATAGAACAGAAAAAAGCAGATATACACCCGATGAAACTGCAGAGATCATTGCGTATGAACTGTGTAATTACGGATTGAAAGCAGAGGTCAGCTCAGTAAAAAGGGACGATGGCTCGGAGCATCTTCAATTCTGTTTTAAGGAACTTGCCCGCCGGCTGGGTTTGGCAAATAACGGTTCGGCCGATACTAAATTCGAGATAATAATGAGAAATTCCTATTCAGCCGGATGGGAATCGGTTATTACACACGTCTCCTCTTCATTCGGGTTTACCCTGAGGCATCTTGACAGGGATTCTCTGTTCGCGGCAAGACTTTCTGAATTTTTTACTTGTCTGCGGTCAGAGAAAGGGTTTATTAAAGAGCTGCTCTGGTTCCATTCAAACGGTATAGAACCGAACTATCTGTTTCTCAAAAATTCATTTCTGTCAGCCGGCCGCGGGAACGGCCGGGCAGGCATAGATGACCTGATCAGTTTTTTTGGTGATGGGCCGGTCAGCAGAAAGCTGAAGACTATGGTCAGGCAGACAAAAATCCCTGAAGCCGTGTTAAGGAACTGAAAAACAAGGATACTAACGTGAAGAAGATAATAAAAATACTTTTACTCTCAACAGTTCTTATCCTCACACTGTCAGGCGCTCTTGTTTATGCCGATGATCCGGCGTGGGTCGTTATAGACGGTTTTGAGAATGATGACAGCTATGCCGATGAGACTGATGTCCCTGATGCCGCCTGGTTTTCCAATACCGGCAGTACATTCACATTAATGGTTGTGTCAACTCATTCATTTAACGGTTCGAATTCCCTTGAGATACAATACGACAAGACAGCAGGTGACAGGATATGGGATTATTTAGCTGCCGGCGATCTAACAAACGGTTCAAACAATGTGTCAAATTTTAAAGTAAGTTCGTCCAGCCAGATAACGATACAGGTATATCCCGTAGGCAAAGATGTGGATATCCTGATGAAGTTCGAAGATGCTGCGACTACCGAGAGTAATGATATCCAGACTCTAAATGCCCCGACGAGCGACGATTGGAATCTGCTCACTTTTACCTGGGATGCGGCGAAGCTGGGTGCGTGCGATTCGTCCCAGATCAAGTATGTCCGGTTTTTTATTGCGCCAGGCGTTCAGGAAGCCGGTAAGATATATATCGATGACTTCATGCTGGAAGGTGTCGGCAGTGATGTAAATAACATAATTGCTGCAATTTCAGAAACTGCTAAACAGATAGATCTCTACTGGCCTGCGGCCGGGGATGCGGACGGTGACCTGAAAGAATATAATATTTACCGGGCTACTTTCAGTTTTTCAGATACAGGGGATTCTCGTGTTACGCTGGTAGCATCGACTCCGACACTGAACTATACAGATACGTCGGATTTCTTGTGGGATACTACATATTTCTATTCTATTGTCGCCGAAGACGATGCGAGCAATACAAGTGTAAAAACAGTAAATATCAGTACCAAGACCGCGGATAATACTACCGCGCCGGGCCGGGTCACTACACTTTCCGGACTCGCGGAAGATGACGGGTCGGTGACTCTCTCATGGACTGCGCCGGGAGAAGATGATTATTCGGGTAATATCACTAACGGCCGGTATAAGATAAAGTGGTCGAGCAAAACCGTGAGCGATTGGGATGCGGGAACCTGGGACGATTACCGGAACCGGTATCAGGTCCTTTTTGATACGGATGCTGTTCAGGGTGCGCACCATTCCAGGCCGGTAACGGGCCTCAAGGGCGGGGCAACATATTATTTCAGGTTATGGACAATGGATGATGAAAAGGAAGAGAACTGGTCCGACATATCAAACGGAGCGACAGTCACTGTGACAAAGATAATCGGTATTCTTATAGAATCGCCGACTTTTTATCATTTCGGCGATATGACGATAAATGAATCGACTGTTGCGCCTACAGCTTTTACGGTAATAAATAACGGGAATGTGCCGGAAAAATACAGCATAAAAGCCGCTACGGCTACTGCCGGTACGCCGTGGACCGAAGCGGGAACACCGGGTACGAACGAATTTACTCTAAGGGCGGCTTTTCACGGTTCTGAGCCTGCCGAGGGAGTGTTCGGCAGTGAGGATGTGGTTTATTCAAACGCGAATGGTTGTTCCGATACTGCATATTCGATAGACGCTTCACAAAAAGGGACAGGTGTCGAACTGGACGGGGAACGGAATCTCTGGATAAATTTCTTTATGCCGCTCCAGACGTCTACATCCTATTACCAGGAGATAGATATAACGGTCATAGCTGAAGAGGATTGATGAAATGTATAAAAAAAGGAAGGGAACCCAAATGAAGAAATATCTGATACCGTTAATGATTATATTTTCTGTCGCCATATGCCGGGCCGCTATAGGCCTCGGAACAAAATTCGGCAGTATTGTAATGGAAAAAGTGACAACAGGCAGGGTATATGACCTGCAAAAACTGCGCGGTATGCCGTATATAATAGTAAACAGCGGTACCGGTAAAGGTCAGGTGTCTGTGGAAGTGATCCCTCCGGTCATTCCAAAGAAAGGCTATGAAGCTATACCCGATCCTACATGGATTCAGGTGCTTCCGAACCTGGTGGAACTCAACAGCAAGGAGGAATTCCCGTGTAATGTCATACTCACATTGCCGGATGATGATTCACTGCAAGGAAGGCATTTCCATGCGGTAATAAGAGCCCAGACGGTGACCGAGGGTTTCTACGGGGCTGCAGTAGTGAATAATGTCTTCTTTTCTGTCGGCGTCCCGGGACCCGAAGAAGTGCAGAAAGCCAAAAGTGAAAAAATACTGCAGGAACTGAATTATGATGCCGATCCTAAACAATTATTTCTGAAGGTCCCGGCAGGCCGCAAGGTAAACATACTCAAAGAATTAAAAAAGAGCGTAAAACTGATAAACAAGGGTACCGACAAACTGGATCTGCGGGTAAGCAGTATAAAGAATGTGATGAAATATCCTGTTCTTCCCGGATATGAGTTCACTCCGGACATGTCTTTCATATATGCGGAACCGCATAGCGTAAAAGTGAAGAGTTACAGAATAGAAGACGTGATGCTGTATGCGGATATACCGGAAGAATACAGGGGCAGAAAGTTCATGTTCCTGCTTGCGGTATCTCCTGATAATGACGAGATGTCGTTCATCCAGCTTTATGTCAGGGTGTACATAGAAGTCGAATAAAGAAAGGAGGTGATGTTTATGCGAAAAGTCAGGCGGGAAAGGTAAAGTAGTTTGTATTAGTAAAAAAAAGGAGAGATTAAAATGAACCGATTGATTAAAATAATCGGGATCCTGGTCGTGGGGATCATCTTGTTGCTTCCTGCGGCGGGAATGGCGGCAATTGAAGATGCGGAAGTATGTACAATATCGATTACCATGGGAACTCTTGCGTACGGTGTTACTATGACAACGCCGACGATAAGTTTTGCCAACGTGGTGCTTGATTCGACAAATGTATATACAGCCGGTGTCTCGACTGTTACAAACAGCGGAGACATCATATCGGACTGGAAGATAAAAGGCGAGAAAGTGAGTGCAAGTACCTGGACACTGGTCCATGCCGGCGGAAAAGACGTCGTAGGCGAGAACCAGGCGACACTCTGCGCGATACTGACGCCAGTAGCTACGTATGATGTGAAGAACAGCAGTTTCACAGATGCTGATGTGATCCAGGCTGCCGGAGCTGTTGCGAACATGACAACAACCGGTTTTGCCGAAGGAGCGGACGGCGATAACGTCCCTGCAGCCGGTGTGCGCAGGCTCTGGTTCAGGCTGCATACTCCGTCTTCGACTACAAGTGATGATGAACAGAAGTTCAAGATCACGATCGAAGCGCATCCGTCGTCTGCGTTCTGATGAGGAGGTAGGCATATTATTGAGAATGAAATAAGTATGTCGCAATAAATGGCAAATACAGGTACGTAGTATCATATAGGGCTGGACCCTCTATAGGGTTCCAGTTACAAGTATATGGTGCAGTCTGTCTTCCGGTATAGAAGTCCGGCGGACAGGTCTTGCACATAAATATACCGCGTGCCGTTTTAATAGAGAACAGGCAGTTGAAAATGGATTCTACTGGGCATAAACCAGGGAATGGCTTAATTCCGGTCTGACCGGATTCCGGACGGATATCTCTATATTGACGAATCTTGGCCTGAAAGAGGGTTCCATGAACCGGTGTACATATACCCGGCAGGAATGCCCGTTATTCTATCTCTATTTGCCCATCCGTGACCTGCTTTTTTCAGCAGAGGTACAGTTATAGTCATCCGGTCTGTATATACAGGGTAGTATTGCCGGTTATATATCGGTCGGGTGAGGTCTGTTCTGAAACAGGCAGACTGAAGGTATATATGCATGCGGTGTCATGCGTATAGTGTAAAGAGAAAAATGGAGGGACGTTAATAATAAACGCCCGGTTATATAGATTTATTGATGAAAGAAATAATAAACAGATTTATTTCCGGTTCCGGAAATAATAAATATCTGTTTCGTCTACTGATCGCAGGGGCTTTTTCTCTGTCCGTATGGATGGGTCTGTCTCCGCCGCTGTATGCTCAGGAAGCAGCAGACAGCGTGACGATCAGGATGATATGCGATCCGTTCCCGCCCGGTTCCATAACAGACCTGGCAGCGGTGAAGGGTGACGAGGTCGGTAAAATAAAACTTAACTGGACCGCGCCCGGGGACAACGGCAATACGAAACAGCTTGTATCGGATGTATATCCGTATCATTATTCATTTGTTTATTACATCAAACTGAGTGAATCGTCGCCGGCAGATTTCGGCGGTCATGCGACAAGCTGGTGGGAGCTTTCGGTATCAACAAAAGAAAAATGGCTGAGCAGCGCCGGGCTGCCCGGTACTACGGAAGAAGAAGCCATAAATGACCTCAAGGAAGGCGCTACCTACTGGGCAGGTATCAAGGCCAGGGATAAAGTCGGGAACTGGTCACCTGAACTGAAAGTAGTATCCGCGCTTGCGGCATGGGATATATGGCCGCCTGCGGCTATAACGGATTTTACCGCTTCAAGGGGTTCAGGGGAAGGGGAAGTAGATCTTGCCTGGACAGCTCCGGGTGATGACGGGACAACAGGCACGGCGGCAGTATATCTTGTTAATTATGCAAGTTTCAGTATAGCGGGTATTGAAGGTAACGCCGACGACTGGTGGGGCCGTGCGAATGACGCTTCGCTCAAATCACCGCTGCCGTCTCCGTTAATAGCCGGCAGTACGCAGACTGTCACGATAACCGGGCTGCCTGAGGGTACAACATTCTACTTTGCCATAAAAACGCGTGATGATGACGGAAATATATCTTTGATAGATGTTAAATCCGCCGCTTCAAACCAGGAACCGGTATTGCCTATTCCTTATACTATCAAACCGGCAGCGGTTATTGATCTCAGGGGCGCGGCCACAGCAAATGAAGGAGAGGTTCTTCTCAACTGGACAGCGCCGGGTGACGGCGCCGGGGATAAGGTCTCTTTATATATTATCAAATATGCCACATACAGCATAAAAGATTTATCCAATAATATTTCTCGCTGGTGGAACAAAGCGGCTTCATATGCCAACAGTATCGCTCCTGCCGTACCCGGATCAGGGGAAACTCTTACGGTGAAAAACCTGACCGGTCAAAAGACATATTATTTTTCAATTAAATCAAAAAACAGGTTTAATACGCTTTCCGACATAGATACAAAATCGGTCAATCTTAAGCAGGATGCCGTCATACCGAAAGAACACCATGTAAAACCGTTTATACCGGCAGGTGTCAAGATAGTAAGCATAGACGGAAACGGGAATGTCGTGATAGGTTGGAACCGGGTAAAGATAAATATAGACGGGACAAACTATACGAAACGCGGCGGGTACAGAGTATACAGGAGTAACAGCCTGAAATCCGGCTGGAAGGCCGTCTATACGATAACAACAGATGTCCAGGCAACATATACATGGGAAGATACGTCCGCTGATGCAAACAATACGACAAGATATTACAAGATCGTTACCGTAGACATCTATGGCAACGAAAGTGAGTTTTCCGGCACACTGGAAGCGAGTTCTTCCCCTGCGAACGTAACACTCAGTTCAGATATGAACGCGATCATCAGGATACCCGAGTCGGTCAACGCTCTGCTCTATTCCGATTCAAACGGATACGGTGTTGATATCGTTCTGAAAATAGAAGAAGAGGCAGCCAATGATGATAATACTCTGAAAGTTTACCGGTTCAGCGCCATTAATTCGGAAAACGGGGACACGATAGGGGATGCCGTGTTCGGCAGCGCACAGGCGGAGATCAGGATATATTACGAGACGGCTGACGGGACCATTACCGGTGCTCCAAGGCAGATATCTTCCGATGAAGCGGAAGGGCAGCTGTCACTCTACTGGTTCAACGGTATCGAATGGATAAAACTCGGCGGTACCGTAGATACAGCTGAGAATTATGTATCGGTCAATACCCGGTCGCTCGGCGCGTATGCGCTCAGGATATCATACAGGGGTGATACTTTCGAAGTGATCGCAATCCAGCCGGATAAGATATTTACGCCGAAATCCGAATATACGAATTTTATCGAGTTCAAATATGACAATCCGAAGTCAGCTCAGGTGCGGGGGGAAATATACGACCTGCGGGGCGCGTTTGTGGCTGATATGATCAGCGGTAACACTCAAGGTTCAGGGGGGGAGAGCGGCTCTCTATTATGGGACGGCAGTGATACGGGCGGAAGCTGTGTGACGGGCGGCGTATATATATACCAGATAGAAGTTACCGGTACGGAAGAAAAAGTGATAAACGGGACGGTGGTAGTCGCCAGATGATGAGTATTAAACCCATTTATTGCAATAAAAGATGGAATTCGACGAAAAATATGCCATATTCTAGGTCGCAAAAAAGCTCGGCAATACTTACGAGTATTACCTCTCTTTTTTGTTGTGTATCATACAGCATCTTTCTCGTCTCGGTTCTAC
>JBDRKX010000035.1:0-27469 GCA_043813605.1 Elusimicrobiota bacterium
TTCAGATTGGATGTGAAGTAAGCGGTGAATGTCTGATAGTATCAGATCCCCGGCTTGAGTCGGTCGAGTATTATAAAGCGAGCAAATTAAAGCTGTTAAACCTGTCTTTTTCTGAGAGAACTCAATCTGCCCCATGGACAGCTATTCCGCCTAACCTGGAAGTCTATAGTGAAAGAGGATGTCGGAGATTGGATGCCAGGACGTATAGCAAGAATTGTTTAAGTTGCATTTGGGGTTGTAAGATGGCAGTTGATATTATTGTAGACCACTGGAATCCTCACAAAAGGCGGTATCGCACAGAAACTTTCTGCTATGGCCCTAAATCATGCAGTCTATATAAAGCCGGACCGAACAGGAAAGTTCCTGGAAGAAACGGCATGGTTTGGATAGAGGAAGACTGGATTGATGAAGAAATGACCAGTCACCGCCTGCCGGATGAATAAAAATACCAGCAACCCGCTTCTTGCAGACCTGCAGGGACAGATAGAAAGAATCACCTATACAAATGATGAGAGTGGGTTCACAATCGCTAAATTAAAGGTGTATGGGTATCATGACCTTGTAACCATTACCGGGAATCTGATGGCTCCCAATCCTGGAGAGATAATCAAAATGAAGGGTGAGTGGGTTAATCACCCTAAATATGGCGAGCAGTTTAAAATAGTCAATTATAAAACAATGGTGCCTGCCTCTGTGTACGGCATTGAGAAATATCTGGGCTCAGGCCTGATAAAAGGCATTGGTCCTGTCATGGCAAAAAGGATTGTTAAAATGTTTGGTGAAGAGAGCCTTGATGTTATAGAAAAAGATATTGAAAAGCTGAATGAAGTTGAAGGTATTGCTACAAAGCGTATTGAGATGATCAGAAAGGCATGGGCAGAGCAGAAAGAAATCCGGGAAGTGATGGTGTTCTTACAATCGCACAATGTCAGTTCGGGATATGCTACCAAAATATTTAAGCAATACGGCAACCAGTCTATTGAAGTAGTTAAAGAGAATCCTTATCGTCTTGCAACAGATATTTTCGGCATAGGCTTTATAATTGCTGACAACATAGCTGAAAAATTAGGGTTTGCCAGAGATTCTGAACTAAGGGCAGAGGCTGGAATATTGTATATCCTAAACCAGCTTTCTAATGACGGCCATGTCTATTATCCATATGAGCCGTTGATAAAAAAGTGCCAGGAAATACTTCAGATTGACAGTAATATTATTGAAAAGGCGTTTGAACTCCTTGTCGCAGATAACAGGATAATAGTAGATGACTTTAATCAGGGCGATAAAGAGCTTAGTGGAAACAAAAGAGCTGTTTATCTTGCAAAATATCATTTCACTGAAAATAGTATAGCAGCACGCTTGAAAATTCTGAACACAACACCGAAGTCTGTCAGAAAAATTGATACTGAAAAGGCAGTTGAATGGGTGCAGGAGCAGCTGTCTATAACATTGGCAGACAAACAGGTAGAAGCTGTAAAATGCGCTACTGAAAATAAGGTGTTGGTAATTACTGGCGGCCCGGGCACTGGCAAGACTACTATTATAAGCGCAATTCTTCAAATATTTTCCAAGCTGGAGATAAATATTATGCTGACTGCTCCAACAGGGCGTGCAGCAAAAAGAATGGCTGAAACAACTGGGCATGAGGCCAAGACTATTCATAGAATGCTTGAATACAGTATAAAAAAAGGCGGCTTCCAGAAAAATGATGAAAACCCGCTGGAATGCGATTTATTAATTGTAGATGAAGCCTCTATGATAGACACAATACTGATGCATCATCTCCTTAAGGCTATTCCTCCAAAAGCTACTTTTATTTTAGTCGGAGATGTGAATCAACTGCCGTCTGTCGGCGCTGGAAATGTTCTTAAAGACATAATCAGCTCTGACTCAGTGCCTGTCATTGAATTAAACGAAATTTTCAGGCAGGCAAAGGAAAGCCTCATTATAGTAAATGCGCATAAGATAAATAATGGAATGATGCCGTCGTTTAAGACATCCAGGCAAAAACTGTCTGATTTTTACTTTATTGAACAGGAAAATCCGGATGAAGTGCTCAAGATTATATTGGATCTTACGAAAAAACGCATACCCAGCCGGTTTGGTTTTGACCCTGTTAATGACATTCAGGTGCTTACCCCCATGCATAAGGGCATTGTAGGGGTAAGCAATTTGAATCTGGAGCTGCAGAAATCACTTAATCCGTCAGATGATGAGTTTATCAGAGGCAATAGAAATTTTAGGGTTAATGATAAAGTGATGCAGATCAGAAATAACTATGATAAAGAGGTCTTTAACGGCGATATCGGAAGAATTAAGAGCATAGATAAGGAAGACCATGAAATAATTATCTTATTTGACGGCAGGGATGTCTCTTATGATTACACTGATATGGATGAAATAGTGCTGGCCTATGCTGTGTCTATCCATAAATCTCAGGGGTCAGAGTACCCGGCTGTAATAATTCCCATCCTGACACAGCATTATATCCTTTTACAGCGCAACCTGGTTTATACGGCTGTAACCAGGGGCAGGAAGCTCGTAGTTATAGTGGGAACAAAAAAAGCTTTGGCAATTGGTATTAAAAATGACAAGACTAAAAAACGGTATACATGCCTGAATAATCGGCTAAAGAGTGATTATATGCAGAAAACAGAGTCCCAGCAGATATGAGAAAAATGTATAATAGGGTCCGAATGGATAAAAATTCAATAAAATATATCTGCAAAATCTGTGATGAGGTTTATCAGACCACTTCACCGGCTCCGGAGAGCGAAATAATCAAGGGAATATGCCCCAAGTGCCTGAAAGGACATAAAAAAGCGAATCCTGAATATAAACATAATAAAAACAAGGTAAAAACGGACAATAAAACCTAGATATGAAAAAAGTTATCTGTAATACAGTCATTATAATATCGGTTCTATTATATGGTTGTGCTTCTATCCCTAAATCTTCTTCAATCGATTCTATAATTGCATTATCAGATATTGAAAATAATAATATCTCAGAAATTAAGCAGGCCATTAGAAAAGGGGCAGATGTAAACGCAAAAGACAGAAATGGCTGGACGCCGTTCATGTATGCCTCGGCTAATAATTCGTTAGAAGTTGCAAAGTTACTGATAAAAGAAGGAGCAAAAGTAAATTTAAAGGCAAACAATGGCGCAACAGCATTAATGATAGCGGCTATGGAAAACTCTAAAGATGTTGCAGAGCTGCTAATACAAAAAGGGGCAAAAATTAATGCAAAGAATGGAAATGGCAGCACATCGCTGATGACAGCGTCATTAGTAAATGCTGTTGATGTGGCAAATCTTCTTATTGAAAATAAAGCTTCAGTCAATGCCAAAGCCAGGAATGGTGGCACTGCACTAATGATGGCAGCGCATAATAACTGTGTTGATGTAGCAAAACTATTGATAAAGAATGGCGCTGATATTAATGCAAAGAACGATGAGGGGTTAACAGCATTGGGGTATGCAGAATTAAGAAATAACACCGCCATGATAAATATGCTTAAAAGATATGGGGCAAAATAATTAATGCACAATTTTTTTCATTGTTTTTTAAGATATGAGGAATAAAGTTCGCTGGCATGTTGGGATTTCTGGTTGGAACTACGATGATTTTAATGGGTTATTTTATCCTAAGGATTTAAATAGTAAAAAGCGTCTTGAGTTTTACAGCCAGAAATTTAATATCGTGGAGATTAACTCATCTTTTTACAGGATTTTTAAGAAAGATGTCTTTGATAACTGGGCAGAAAAGACCCCTCCTGAGTTTAAGTTTACGGCTAAAATTAATCGCCAGTTTACTCATAAAGGCAGTCTAAACAGTCCGGAAAATCTTTGTGAATGGTTCTTTTCCTCTGTTGCCGGTCTTGGAGAAAAATTAAAGGTTATACTTATACAACTGCCACCCAGATTAAATTTCGAAGGGGCTGTCTTAGATGGTTTTCTGCAAACTATAAAAATATATACTGACAAGAAGCTTGTATTAGAACCAAGGAATTCTACATGGTTTGCAGATGATGTTTATAAAATATTGAGTAAATACAGTGTTGCTTTCTGCCTTTCAAACACCGGTGGAAAATATCCTGAAAAAGCAGTAAGAACCGCAGACTTTACTTATACCCGGCTTCATGGATCAGGAGAACTTTATAATTCAAGTTATACTGTAGAGAAGCTTAAAGATTACAAAGAGAAAATTGAAAAACTGAAAACAGGAGAAAATTATGTTTTCTTTGATAACACAATGCACGGATATGCTGTAAAAAACTGCATTCAATTCCAGGAATTAATAAATTAACATGACAACCGCAAAACATATTATCCATATAGACATGGATGCTTTCTTTGCAGCCATAGAACAGCGGAATAATCCCCAATATCGAGGAAAACCGGTAGTGGTCGGAGCAGATCCCAAAAAAGGAAAAGGCCGGGGAGTTGTATCTACCTGCTCTTACGAAGCCAGAAAGTTCGGAATCCATTCTGCAATGCCGATTTCAATAGCCTACCGAAAGTGCCCTAAAGCTGTTTTCCTGCCTGTTAATATGGAAGAATACATAAAAGTATCACATCAGATGTTTGAGATTTTTAATGAATTTAGTCCTAAGATTGAACAGATCAGCATAGATGAAGCATTTTTAGATATTACCGGAAGCTATCATTTATTTGGAACTCCACGACAGACTTGTCTGCTTTTAAAGAAACAGATAAAAAAAGAAATAAGATTAACTTCTTCAGTAGGTTTAGCGCCGAATAAGTTTATAGCAAAAATTGCCTCTGACTTGGAAAAGCCAGATGGTCTTGTGCAGGTTGAGCAGGAAAATATTAAGGGTTTTCTCTGGCCTTTGGACATCGGCAGGATGTGGGGGGTAGGGGAAAAGACATTGGGCATTCTGCATGAATTGAATATTAAAACATTCGGGGATCTGGCTGCAAAAAGCATGCAGGAAGTCAGAGCGTTATTTGGGAAAAACGGCGAGCATTTCTGGCAGCTGGCTCACGGCATTGATAACAGAGAGGTTGAGATTGAAGAAGAAATAAAATCTATAAGCAATGAGATTACTTTTGAGCAGGATACGGCAGATCAGACAATGATTAAAGGTACACTTTTATCACTGTCTGAGAAAGTGTCTGGCCGGCTAAGAAAAGAGGGTTTAAAAGGAAAGACTATCACGATGAAAATACGGCTGGAAAATTTTAAGACGTTTACCAGGGCTGTTACGATAGGAAGCCTCACTAATTATGCCGATGTCATATATGATGCAATAAGTAATTTATATAACAATTTTCAATCAGGAGGCAAGAAAATCCGTTTAGTTGGGGTAAGAGTTTCTAATTTTATTTCAGATGAGTTTGAATTTGATAGTGGCGAGAATATTCAAAGGGAAAATCTGCATAAGGCCGTTGAGAAAATAAGAGATAAATTCGGTGATGAGATTATTCACAGGGCAGGGAGCAAATAATCTATGAAAAATAGTAAGCGTGTGTTATTGGCTGTTTTCGACAGATTATTGAAATCTTATGGCCCAAGGAAATGGTGGCCTGCAAAAACAAGATTTGAAGTCATAGCGGGCGCTATACTTACACAAAATGTAACATGGAAGAATGCCAAGCAATCTATAGAAGCTTTGCAAAGTGCAGGGCTATTAAATCATGCAGCAATATTGAAGGCAAGACACGATACAATAGCGGCAAAAATAAAATCCTCAAGATACTATAATCAAAAGACACTGAAACTCAAGAATTTTTGTTCCTATTTAGTTGATTCTTACAACGGCTCATTAAATAAGCTATTTTCGCAGGATTTAGATAAACTCCGGCATGAACTATTGTCTATCAAAGGAATTGGAAAAGAAACAGCAGACAGCATCCTTCTTTACGCTGGCAAGAAATTATCTTTTGTATCAGATAGCTATACAAAAAGATTTTTAACCAGATACGGGATTATAGACGAAACAGCCCAGTATGACGATATTCGGGATTTCTTTATGACCAATCTTCCGGGGGATTTGTATCTGTATAATGAATACCATGCATTGATTGTGCATCATGGGTATCTGACTTGTAAATCAAAACCTGGCTGCTCAAGCTGTCCAATACAAAAACTTAATAGCGAAGTATATTGCAAATTCAGCAATGCAGCCAATAAGATTTGAGAGGGGAAAATGTCTATTGCTGTTAAAAATATTTTTCTCACTGGCGCTCCTTCATCAGGCAAAACCACTGTTATAAAGAAAATAATAAAAAGCTTAACCATTCCAGCCAATGGATTCTACACTGAGGAAGAAAATACAGACAGCAAGAGAGTGGGATTTATGATGAAGACAATTGACGGTAAAACCGGCTATCTTGCCCACCAGGATATAAAATCCGGATTTCACATCAGACGTTATGGAGTAAGTCTTGAAAATATTGAGGCAATAGCTGTTCCGTCAATTATGCCTGTAGACAATAACATCATAATACTTGATGAGATTGGCAAGATGGAGTGTTTTTCCGAAACTTTTAAAGAAGCGGCAGTAGCCGCCCTGGATTCTCCTAATATTGTAATAGGTACTATTACATTTGGCGGCGATGATTTTATACAGGGAATAAAAAGTAGGAAAGATATTGAGATAATTGAAGTGACTCAAGATAACCGGGATTCATTACCAAGCTTAATTTTAAGAAAAATCACAAGCGTAAAAGATATCGCGTAAACCCTAAACCGGCCCGACATGTGTTTTGCAATGGCGGATTGACCCTTTGAGCAATAAATTGCCATTGAACTTTAACCCTGCTATTTATTGCAATATATCGTCATATAGAGTGGCGAATAAGGAGGGTCAAATTTCGATTACAACTGGGGTCAAAAGAGCATTACAGAAAAGAACCAAGCATATTTTATAAACAATCTTCGGGGAAAACAAGCATAGAATCCCAGCTTTCATATATATTTTTCTTTTTTGGGAATCCATTGTTTGTGACATATCATAGTTATAGTACGACAGGTGGTTACAATTGATAGATTAAGGAGGAAAGAAGAAATATGATTAATAAAAGGCTTATCGGAGTAAATAAGTTATATCAAAAATATGGAGACAAAAGAGAAGTGGCCAGGCGATTAAATATTAGTACAGAGCGTGTACGGCAGCTTTTAGTACAGGGTTATCAGCGGGGATTGTTTAAATATAAGACTAGGGTGAAGCCGGGTATGGGTGAGCAGGTTTCAATTGCCGGAGAGTAATATAAAAGCTGTGATCAGGAAATTTGGGGACAGGCCATAGTATCCGGCTCCTATTTTGGGAATTGATGGTTTTAATGGTAATTTAATAAATAATAAACAAAATTGGTAATAAGTAAGACTAATTAGCTTGTGCAATATTTTTGAAGCATTTGTAAAAATCGAATTGCCGGCGCATAAGTAGTAGCACCCGGGCCATAATACCAGCCTCTTCCTTTCTCAAAAGCACCTCGAATATCAGGATTCCCTTGGTGATCATGGTAAATCGAAAGAACGGCCTCAAGTACCAGGATACATGAGCCCAATTGCTCGATCATATTAGCAACTTCTTTGATAGTAGATCCGAATTGTAGTGTTACAGGTTCTGCTATGCCGTTATGCATAATACCGCATGAAGCAGCATTATGTGAGTATCCTAAATCGATAGCGATAAGTTTATAATCCCTGCGATCAATCTTTGTATTATATGAAATCATCTCTATTTTTGTGTCGTGCTAGTTCCTAATTAATAACTATTATACTAAAAATCAAGAGTGTCATACAGGATTAATGTCATGAATATCTTGTTCCATATTTCTCCATATACAATTCCCTTTTTGGGAATTCTTAATCAAAAGTTTAACATAAAGGAGAGAAATATGAGGAAAACGATATATACAGATGAGCATGCATATATAGTAAATCGGCTGATAGAAGCCCGAAAAGAAGCCGGTCTTGAGCAAAAAGCAGTTGCTAAGATGCTTAATGTATATCCGACATGCCTTTGTAAGATAGAGGCCGGCCAGCGCAAGGTCGACATTGTAGATTTAATGGAATTTTCAAAAATCTATAAAAAACGGCTGCTTTATTTTGTAGAGAAGTACATTGAAGCGCAAAAAGAATATGAATATTTGAAGGGGTTGTTGAATTCCAAAAAATCATTTTAATGAATATGAAATTTAAGTTTTAATCTTGTCGAAAAAATAGATTACGAGTATTACAGTATTCCTAAACCAAATTTATTTCTGTAGTTTTCGACAAAAATGTCAGAGTTATTATTTATCTTTCTTACACCAAGTATTCCCCGTACCAAAGTAGTAAGCAAATCCAATCAGACAATAACATCTACTAGCAACAAATCTACTCTTTCATTTTTTAGAAAAATATATCTTCAAATCCTTTGGTGTAGAAAAAATATAGTCATACCATTGCCCAGTTGCTTCGCAGTCATCAGAACTATGTTTTTTACATTGTTTGGGACGTTTATCATAAATCCGGCATAGATTATTCTTTTTTAAATGCATACATTTGCTATCAACTAAAATATACCATCTGTGATTTTTAATATACACTTTTATTGCTCGATACTGTAGTTGCCATAACAAATCTTCTTTTTCTCTATCAGTTCTAGGTTTTGTAATTGGAGTTGCATATCCCACACAACAATATGAAGGACATTTTATACATGTGTTATTTTTTTTCATATATTATGCGTGATGAAATATTATATTCTCATTTTTTCTACAAATCACATCGGAATAGAAAGCGGCTTCTTTTATTAAACTTCATCATCTTGTGTTTCTATCCATGTTTGTCGTGAGCATTCGTAGGAAGTCGGTATTATCTTATGTCCCGAATCACAATAGGTCGCAGAGAAACCTTGGAGTTTCTCTCCATTGGCAACGAGCATGAGAGATAGACTACCACGATCTAAAGCCTTTTTGTCATTAGCAAAGTAGGTTCCTGTCAAAATAAGATTACGGAATGTTCCATAAAAAGAATATGTCTTCCCCTGTTCAGCAGCCTGTAACAGCAGTTAAGGTACCAGATGTTTTATGCCCAATTCGTTTCAGTTCCCAAATCTCGTCCCAGCAATCATCATCAATTCTTAAGCGTGCATACCATTTCCCTTCAATATATGCATCTTTGTAAACCTGATCCTCAAACCAAGGGGATATCATCTTCACCCAAATCTGACGTAGAACGACTACAATAAGCGTCGTCACAAGACCAGAAAAAATTCCTACTGATAACGCCGATATCATGTTGAACTTCATTCATTTACCTCCAAATATCATCTCATTCTTAACAATAGATAACTATAACGGCTTTCTATTCTATATTTTCGGTCAAACATACAGAAAGAACCAGTTCTTCAAAAGTATATCTCACTTACAAGCTGCTAATCTCCGCATATTTCATTCTACTATATCTACACAATTTCACCCATATTGTATAAACAATCTCCGGGGAAAACAAGCGTATCTGCAGTGGAACATGCAGTGGAACAGTGGAACAGCAGGAATTTATAGATTTGTCATTTTTTTACACTAAAAGTTTTATCGATAGAACACTCATCATTTCGCCATTACGTAAACCTTGTCCTACTTCCTATTTTGGGAATCCGTAACTTCTTGTATATTATTTTAATCAGGAGCAGTTAATTGCTATATCAATCTATAAACAGATATAAATGTTTGTGATTAAAGAAGGAGTTTAATATGTGCCCGGGAGTTCATGTAAAGGATAATGAAGTTGTATTTGATGCGGCCGGGGTTGCAGAGTATCTAAAAATAAAGAAGAATACAATTTATATTTGGGTTTCACAAAAGAGGGTCCCATATGTAAAAATAGGGAGAAGAACGGTTTTTTTGAAGAGAGAAATAGATCGATGGCTGCGGGAAAATCTTGTTAAAGAAAATATTATAATTTGACACAATATTGTTAATTAAATAAACTAATAAAAATAATTAAAAGGAAATATAAAAAAATGGGTATTTTTCAGCAAAAATTAGTTAAATATATTAGTAACGGAAAACCTAAATATAAAAGGGTAAGGTTTGACAAGCCTGTAAAAGGTATGGATTGGTTTATCGATTATTATGTGAGTGGAAGACGTGTTGTAGAGAGAATCGGCCCGAATAAAGCACAAGCCGGAATTGTATTGCAAAAAAGAAGAGTAGCAGCAGCAGAAAATAGGCATCTGGATATAAATAGAACTAAAAAAATCAGGTTTTATGACTTTGTAGATAAATATATAGAAGTTTATTCAAAAGTGAACAATAGATCTTATAAAGACGACATAAGTAGAAGTAAGAAATTAAAAGAGTATTTTGGAAATGTACTTTTAGATACAATTACATTATTAGAGATCGAAGAATATAAGAACAAAAGAATAGAGGCAGTAAAAGGATCGACAGTAAACAGGGAACTGGCTCTGCTAAAATCACTGTATAATAAAGCAATTGATTGGAAATATTTAAACAGTAATCCGGTTAAAGGGATAAGGTTTTTTAAAGAGACCGGTAGAATAAGATATCTTTCCGAGGATGAAATCAAACGTCTGTTAGAATGTATTGACGAATTGATAAAGCCTGTTGTGATTACAGGTTTAAATACCGGTATGAGAAAAGGTGAAATATTTAATTTAAAATGGGATGATATTGACTTGCAGCAAAATATCCTGCATGTGAAAAAGAGTAAGACCGGGGATGTAAGAAGTATACCAATAAATAATACATTGCGGAAGTGTCTTATTGAATTAAAAAACGGGAATGGCCATAGTAATAATGGGCATGTATTTTTAAATTTAAATAATGCTCCATATAAAGATATTAGAAAACTATTTTTCAAAGCATTAGAAAGAGCGAATATAAAAAATTTTAAATTTCATGATATCAGGCATACTGCCGCTTCGCATATGACTATGAACGGGGTGGATCTTAAAACTCTTAAAGACTTATTGGGACATAAAAGAATTGAGACAACAATAAAATACGCGCATTTGTCACCGTTGCATGGAAGAAAAGCAATAATGGTATTAGATTCAGTAATGCCGGGGAATGGTGCCGTATAATGAAAAAAGTAGTTACAATATGGTTACAACTATTGTTCTTAGATAAAATGTGGATAGGCAATAACAAAGAGTTATTGACGACAAAGTTTTGAGTGGGTCGCTAGCTCAATTGGCAGAGCAACGGACTCTTAATCCGTAGGTTACAGGTTCGATTCCTGTGCGGCCTACCATGTGTTCTTTTTTTTATTTTTTTTTTGTCGCGGTGGCGGAATTGGCAGACGCGCTAGGTTTAGGACCTAGTTCCCCAGGGAGTGCGAGTTCAAATCTCGCTCGCGACACCATATGGGCAAAAAGCCGAAAATTTTGTGAAAGGAACCGAAAATGGAAAATTTGGAATATACTGTAAAAAATGAACCCCAGTGTGTCATAGAGATGAAAATAGAAGTAGCTCAATCAAGAGTTGAGGCTGAATTTGAGAAAATCATAAGTCATATCAGAAAAAATGTGAGTATGCCGGGTTTTAGAAAAGGTAACGTGCCGATTAATATAATAAAAGAAAGGTATAATTCTGAGGCAAGGCAGGAGCTTATAAACCGGGTCGCTCCGGAAGCTATAAGCAAAGTTATAGAGAAAGAAAATTTAAATCCCGTTACTACTCCTAAGATAACTGATTACACTATTAACAGCGGAGAGCCCTTGAAACTCAGCGTGAAGATAGAAGTATATCCCGAAATACAGCTGAAGAAATATAAAAAGATAAAACTGGAGAAAAAAGAGTATTCGGTTGATGAAAAAGATGTTGAAAACACTATTCAGAGTTTCCGTGAGAATAATGCCGTACTGAACACAAAAGAAGGCGAGGCGGGAGACAGAGATTATGTCGTCGTTAATCTGGAAGCGCGGTTTGATGCGAAAAAAATAGACCTCGGGCTTCCTGAGGAAATCCTGATGGAGATAGGCGGACAGACTGTTATGCCCGGATTCGATGGAAATATAATGGGTATGAAGAAAGGTGATACAAAAGAGTTTAAATACAGATTTCCTGAAAACTTCCATAAAGACGAACTGAAAGGAAAGGAAGCCCAGTTCAATGTTACAGTTAAGGAGATAAAGGAAAAAAATCTGCCTGATAACAAAGAAATTGCAGAAAGCCTCGGCCATGAATCACCTGAACAGCTGAGCGAAAAGATAAGGGAAAACCTTGAAAAGAGGATGGCAAAAGCGTCGGAAGACGATATGGAGAACCAGATCATCGACTATCTTCTGGAAAAACATGATTTTGAGTTACCGGCGGGTCTTATAGAAGAGAGTGTGGAAGACAGTAAAAAGAAAATGGCAGACTACATAGCCGGTCAGGGCGGTGATCCCGATAAGGTAGATGAAACAAAAATAAGAGAAAAAGTGTTGAGAGAGCTGAAGGCGGGAGTGATTCTGGCTGAGATCGCGAAAGAAGAGAATATTAAAGTAGAGGAATCAGATAAAAAAAGTGAAGAAGACAAGATAGTAAAAATGCTGGGCGAAGATAACAAAGCTAACAGGGAAAAAGCGCAGCAGTTTATTAATGGGAATGTGATACTGACGCGTAAAGTTTTCGATCTTATCATAAAGAACGCGAAGATCAAGAAAGTAGCAGCATCAGCTGCTAAATAATCGGGAGGATAAAAATGGAAAAAAAAGAAGAATTTATGCAGCTTGTCCCCATGGTGGTTGAAAAAAGTCAGTATGGTGAAAGAGCATATGATATATACTCACGGCTTCTTAAAGACAGGATCATATTCGTTGGCACCCCCATAGATGATACTATATCTAACCTGATTATCGCCCAGTTGCTCTTTCTTGAAGCAGAAAATCCGGATAAGGAGATATCCCTGTATATTAATTCCCCCGGAGGCGTTGTAACTGCCGGGCTGGCGATATACGATACCATTCAGTATGTGACACCGACTATTTCGACCATATGTATGGGGCAGGCAGCTTCGATGGCAGCTGTCATTCTCGCAGCGGGAGAAAAAGGCAAAAGATATGCATTGCCGAATTCCCGCGTATTAATACACCAGCCTCTGGGCGGAGTGCAGGGGCAGGCAACAGATATAGGCATACAGGCCCAGGAGATAATGAGGATGAAGGCCATATTGAACAAGATATTGGCTGAACATACAGGAAAGGAAATAAGTGAACTGGAAAAGGATACTGAAAGGGATTTTTTTATGACCGCAGATGCGGCAAAAGCATATGGAATTGTAGATGAAGTTATTTCCAGCAGAGCTGAGCTGCAAAAAAAGGAGACATCTAATGAGTGACAATATAATTGATCATAATATGAAAAAATGTGTTTTCTGCGGTAAATCCGAAGAGGAAGCGGTGAAACTTGTGGGTGGCAGAGGAACATTCATATGTGCGGAATGCATAGATACATCCCATCAGCTGATACACGACCTTCTGGAACAGGAAAAGCGCAGTAATATAAAGCATATTCCCAAACCCAGAGTGATAAAGAATATACTCGATGAATATATTATAGGCCAGCATGAAGCTAAAAAGATCATATCTGTAGCAGTCTATAACCACTATAAAAGAGCCGGTGTGAGCGGCAATGGCCCGTTTGTGATACAAAACAGTGACCAGAGACAGAAAATTGAACTGGATGAAGAAGTGGAACTTGAAAAATCGAATATACTGCTTGCCGGACCGACAGGCACCGGGAAAACACTGCTTGCGAAGACACTTTCAAAAATACTTGATGTGCCTTTTGCCATAGCTGATGCGACTACTCTTACTGAAGCCGGATATGTAGGTGAAGATGTGGAGAATATATTACTAAGGCTCCTTCAAAATGCAGGATTCGACACACATCTGGCGGAATGGGGAATAATCTATGTAGATGAAATAGATAAAATATCACGGAAATCCGAAACACCTTCAATTACAAGGGATGTTTCAGGAGAAGGTGTTCAGCAGGCCCTCCTGAAAATACTGGAGGGAACAATCGCTAACGTTCCTCCTCAGGGAGGAAGAAAGCACCCGCAGCAGAAGTTTATCCAGATAGATAGATACGACGAACATTCTTTTTATTTGCGGCGGTGCTTTCAGCGGCCTGGAAGACATAATTGCCGGCAGATTAAGTGAAAAGAAAATGGGTTTCGGTGCACAGCTTGTGAAGGGTAAGATGAATGATGTCGGAGAGATATTCAAGCATATAGAGCCGGAAGATCTTATTAAATACGGGCTGATCCCGGAACTGGTGGGAAGGATGCCTGTGGTAGGGCCTTTTCATGATCTTAATGAAGAGGAGCTGGCCAGTATACTGGTCACACCCAGAAATTCAATTATCAAGCAGTACCAAAAACTGTTTGCAATGGAAGGAGTGGAACTGGAATTCACACAGACTGCTTTGCATAAGATAGCCAGTCTGGCAAAGGAAAAGGCAAGAGGGGCCAGAAGTCTCAGAACAATAATAGAGCATCTCATGCTCGATCTGATGTATGATATACCTGACAGAAACAATATAGTGAAATGTATAGTGAACGAAGATGTTATCGAGAACAGGTCTGAACCTGAATTAAAAACGGCATAATGTAATGGTAAAACGGATTAAAAAAACCAGTATATACCCTCTTCTGCCGGTAAGGGACATCGTGATTTTCCCTTATATGCTGGTACCTTTGGCTGTAGGGCGGCGGCGGTCCCTTAACGCTATACAGAAAGTAGTGGAAAACGACGGTAAAATAGTCATTGCTACTCAAAAAAACATTTATGACGAAAATCCTGTTGATGAGGATATATACAAAGTAGGTGTTCTGGGTACTATTATACAGACACTAAATCTTCCCGACGGGAGCGCAAGGATACTTATCGAAGGAGAAAAACGGGTCGTTATCAACAAATTTATGCCAAATGATGAATATTATCAGGTGGAAGTCGAATATCCGTCTGTTGTCATGCCTGAGTGTTCTGATAACCATTTACGTGCTATTATGCGCAAGATAACGGATCTTTTTGAGGATTATGCTAAACTTAATCCCAGGATAGATCTCGGTTCGTATGCAATATTGGATGAGATAGAAGATGCTGATAAACTGGCGGATGTTATTGTCAGTCATATAAGATTGAAAAAGCAGCAGGCGCAGAGAGTCCTTGCCCAGTTCAATCCCCTTAAGCGTATAGAAAAACTGTCTGCTATAATAAAAAAGGAGATCGAGATACTTTCCATACAGAGAGAGATAGATGGAAGGGTCAAGGACCAGATGGACAGGTCTACAAAGGAATACTATCTCTCGGAACAGATGAAAGCCATAAAAAAAGAACTTGATGGAAAAGATATGCACGGAGATGAGATTCGGGAGTATGAAGAGAAGATAAATTCTTTGCACATGCCGGAAGAAGCTAAGGAACAAGCTATTAAAGAACTGGACAGGTTAAAGAAAATGATGCCTTTTTCTCCCGAGGGAACAGTTATAAGAACTTATCTGGATTGGCTTATAAAGTTACCCTGGAATAAAAAGTCAGCGAATAATCTGGATCTGAAAAAAGCCGGCATTATACTTGAATCCGAACATTACGGACTGGATGAAGCAAAAGAGAGAATACTTGAATACCTTGCTGTATCGAAATTATCGAAGAAGCTAAAGACCCCTATCATATGTTTTATAGGCCCTCCCGGTACTGGAAAGACTTCTTTCGGGCGTTCCATTGCACATGCTTTGGGCAGGGAATTTACCAGGGTCTCTCTGGGCGGAATAAGGGATGAAGCGGAAATAAGAGGCCACCGCCGCACATACATAGGTGCGATGCCGGGCAGAATAATACAGTCCATAACAAAAACAGGCAGTAAAAATCCGGTTTTCCTGCTTGATGAAGTGGATAAAATGGGTAAGGATTTCAGAGGTGATCCGTCGTCAGCTCTTCTTGAGGCACTTGATCCTGAACAAAATAAAAATTTCAGTGACCATTATCTGGAAGTTGAGTTTGATCTTTCAGATGTCATGTTTATCACTACGGCTAACACAAGTTCCACTATTCCTCCTGCTATGCTGGACAGGATGGAGCAGATAAAATTCCCGGGATATATGCCGGATGAAAAAATTAAAATTGCACAGAAGTTCCTTGTGCCCAAACAGATAAATGAAAACGGGCTCAAGGGAAGAGACGTATCTTTCACTGACGGAGCAATCAATCAGATAATAGAGAATTTTACCAGGGAAGCCGGTGTAAGGAACCTTGAGAGGGAGATTGCGAAAATTATGCGCAAGATAGCGGGGAAAGTGGTCAGAAAAGAGATAGTATCCGCAAAAATAACTGGGAATAAGGTTGAACATTACCTTGGAGTACCGAAGTATTCCAAATTGCGGGCCCATCAGAATGATATAGGGGTAGCGGCCGGATTATCATGGACACCGAACGGCGGAGAATCACTTTCGATTGAAGTATCACTTATGCCGGGAGACGGTAAGTTACAACTGACTGGGACTCTGGGAGATGTTATGAAGGAATCGGCACAGGCAGCAATGAGCTATATAAGGGCAAATGCCAGATCCTTTGGAATAAAAGAAGAGTTTCATAAGAATAAAGATGTACATATACATGTGCCTGCCGGTGCTGTTCCAAAAGAGGGGCCTTCTGCGGGGATCACTATATGCACTGCACTGCTTTCTGTATTGCTGGGAAAACCCATAAAAAAAGATGTCGTAATGACAGGGGAGATCACCCTGAGCGGAAAAGTACTGGAAATAGGCGGTCTGAAGGAAAAGATGCTTGCGGCTCACAGGGATGGTTTTAAGACTATAATATTCCCGGCAGAAAACAAGAAAAATCTTGCGGAGATACCGGGTAAGATAAAGAAAAATATGAATTTAGTACCAGTAGAGGATTTTAAGGAGGTTATAGAACATGTCTTCTGACAGAGCCAGGAAAGTATTGATATCGGACAGCCTTTCTCAGGAAGGTGTAAAAAAACTTGAACAAGCAGGGATCCAGGTAAAAATGGATCCTTCTCTTGACGGGGATACCCTTAAAAAAGCCATAAGTGAATATGATGGACTGATAATAAGAAGCGGTACCACGGTCACGGGTGATATAATAGAAAACGGCAAAAATCTTAAAATAATCGGCCGTGCCGGAGTCGGTGTGGATAATGTCGATATCCAGGCAGCAACCCGCAAGGGAGTAATAGTAATGAATACCCCAAGCGGTAATACAATATCCGCCTGTGAGCATACCTGGGCGCTGCTTTTGAGTCTGGTCAGAAATGTGCCGCGGGCACATCAGTCTCTGAAAGAGGGCAAATGGGATAAGAAGAATAATGAGGGAACGGAAATATTCGGTAAGACACTCGGGATTGTCGGGCTTGGAAAAATAGGATATGAAGTAGCCAAGCGGGCTCTGAGTTTCGGGATGAAAGTTTTGGTCCACGATCCGTATACGACTGAAGAAGTAGCAAAAGAAGTGAAGGCAGAACTGGTGGAATTCGAAGAACTGCTTGAAAAATCGGATATAATAACAATACATGCCCCCAAAAATGAAAAGACAAAGAACATGATCAGCGTTGATGCGATATACAAGATGAAAGAAGGGGTTTTTATTGTTAATTGCGCAAGAGGCGGTATAGTTGATGAAAAAGCGGTCGCAGATGCAGTGAAAACGGGGAAAATACGGGGCGCCGCTTTTGATGTATATGACAAGGAACCGACAACAGAATCACCGGTTATCGGTATTGACGGTATAGTACATACTCCTCATCTGGGCGCTTCTACTGAAGAGGCGCAGGAGAGAGTCGCTACAGAGATAGTGGACCAGATAATCCAGTACTTTACAGAAGGCAAGATAATAAATGCGGTAAACATAACAGGCTCGGATCTCGATCCATCGCTTGCGGAGCTTGCAACTAAACTCGGAATACTATGCGGAAGGATGTCTGAGCATTTGACAGACAGTATACTAATAAGTTATAAAGAGCAAACTATTGGAGGACAGGAAGATGCAATTGTCCGTGCTGTCCTTAATGGTTATCTTTCTCAGTTTAATGAAGGTGTTAACTATATAAATGCCATACTGATAGCCGAAGAAAAAGGGATAGGTGTAATCAGGCAGAAACTATCATCCAGGGTTTCATCGGGCGATATCAGCATATCCTTAGGGGATGAATTCAAGATATCCGGCGTGGTACTGGGAGGGGCAGCCAGATTGATGGAGATAAACGGCTATATAGTCGATGTCCCTCTGTCCGGCAGTATGCTTGTTATAAAAAATTCTGATATACCCGGAGTAATAGGGCATATAGGTACTGTTCTGGGAGCTCACGGGGTTAATATCGCCAGTATGGAAGTCGGGCGAAAATCGGCAGGGGGGCAGGCTGTGACGGTAATAGCAGTCGATCATAAAGTAGATGAAAAAGTTATTGAAGAGCTTAAATCGGAAGAATCCATAATTGACGTGAAGAACATTGAGGTGGGCCAGTAGCTCAGTTGGCAGAGCAACGCCCTTTTAAGGCGTGGGCCGAAGGTTCGAATCCTTCCTGGCTCACCATTAGTTCAGAGCTTGCAGAAGGCTCTTCAGGTACGGCAGGGTATAAGAATATTATCAATGAATTAGATTATCCCGGATTGATAGTTTAGAAAAATTATGTATAATGGAGCATTATGAAAAAAGGTATACATCCAGAACTTTATGAGACGGAAGTTGCATGCGCCTGTGGTGCAACATTCACTACCCTCTCGACCAAAAAGAAGATAAGGGTAGAGATATGCTCTAATTGCCATCCATTCTATACCGGTGAGCAGAAACTGATTGATTCCGCGGGAAGAGTAGAAAAGTTCCACCGCAAATACGGCAAAAAGACCGAGTCCAAATAGCAAATCAAAGATCATCTGAATCCGATAGCCCGGAGAAGTCGGTTTATGCAATAAATTGAACCATGTTTGAAAAATTACAGGAACTGAAAAAAGAATTTGAAGAACTTGAAGCAAAGCTGACCTTGCCGGAAGTGATAAACAACAACGAAAGATTAAAAGATTTCTCCAAACGTCATGGTGAGCTTGCAGAAATAGTTCATCTGTATAATGAATACCTCATTCTGCAGGACCAGTATGATCAGGCAGAATCGCTTTATGAACAGGAAGATGATGTCCAGTTCAAGGAATTGGCAGAGGAAGATATGGATGAGCTTTCCTGTCGCCTGTCAGGAATCAAAAAGGAGCTTAAAGCCTTTCTTATACCTAAAGACCCTGATTCATCGAAAGACATCATAATGGAGATAAGAGCCGGCACCGGAGGCGATGAAGCAGCACTCTTTTGTGCCGAGCTGTTCCGGATGTATGCCCGTTACGCGGAAAACAAGGGCTGGAAACTTGATATATACGATTTAAACAAGACCGGTTTGGGCGGATACAAGGAGGTAATATTTGCAGTTGAAGGAAAAAATGTATTCAGTTTTATGAAATGGGAAAGAGGCATACACCGGGTTCAGAGAGTACCTGAAACAGAGACCAGCGGCAGGATACATACCTCCGCATGCAGTGTAGCTGTATTTCCGCAGGCGGATCAGGTCGAAATCCAGATCAACAAGGAAGATCTGCGCATAGACACCTACAGGGCTTCAGGTAAAGGCGGACAACATGTGAATGTCACGGATTCAGCCGTCCGTATTACTCATATACAGACCGGGCTTGTTGTACAATGCCAGGATGAACGTTCACAAATGCAGAACAAGCTGAAGGCAATGAATGTGTTGAGAGCCCGGCTTAAGGAAAAAATGAAAATTGACCGGATACAGAAGGAAGACGACATGCGGAGAAAACAGGTAGGTTCCGGCGACAGAAGTGAAAAGATAAGGACATATAATTTTCCCCAGAACCGTATTACTGACCATAGGGCCGGTCTGACTGTTTACAACCTGGAATCAATAATAGAGGGGAATATAGAGGATTTTTTAAATCAGCTTAACAGAACAATGACGGGAAAACTGATAAATGAATCTGAAAACTACTAACAGCAGGGAAGACATTCCCGAAGCGGGCATGGTTTCAAGCATAAGAGATGCTCTTGACTGGGCGGATAAATGCCTGTCCGGTGCTGGAATAAATACCCCAAGACGCGATGCCGAGGTACTGCTGAGCCATGTTACCGGCATTGAAACCATTTTTTTGTATCTGGATGCTTTAAAAGAGATCGATGGCGGCCGGATGGCCGTTTATAAAGATATGATCGAACAGAGATCGCAAAGGATCCCTCTGGATTATATAAGAGGGTATGCCGATTTCATGGGTATGAAGATTGAAGTAGGCAGGGATACACTTGTACCGCGTCCGGAGACGGAGCTCCTGGTTGAAAAAGCTTTAGAAATACTTAGCGTAAAGCAGTGTGCCGATGTACTGGATATAGGTACCGGTAGCGGGAATATAGCCCTGGCTTTGGCAAAAATGTCAGGTTGCCGTGTGCTTGCAATAGAAAAAAGTGCGGCGGCGGCCGGGATAGCTGAAAAAAACGCAGTCCGGAATGGTTTGCAGGATAAAATAGTTATTGCTATTGTAAGTATGGAGGATTATTTTGCGAACACGCATACGCAGAAATTCGATATGATTGTATCTAATCCCCCTTATGTAAAAGAGACCGAATACAGTGAGCTTGAAAAAGAAGTCAAAGAAGAACCCCGTGAGGCATTGGTTGCAGGTATTGACGGCCTTATATATATACGTATGATACTGGAAAATTCAATGGGGCTTCTTAAACCCGGCGGCAGCGTTTTTATTGAAATAGGCTACGGTCAGAAGGATGAAGTCGAGCAGATAGCGGTAAAAGCAGGGTACACAAAACGCTCTTTTATAAAAGACTACAGCGGAATATACAGGATTTTATCGGTAAGCATATGACAAATAACAGGATAAAGGAAAAAAAGATAGTAATCGTCGGACCTGCCGTACTAAAGGGAAAGGTAGACATCTCCGGCTCAAAAAACGCTGTTTTGCCTATTCTGGCGACGACTCTGATGACTGATAAAAAATGCACTGTCAGGAATGTCCCGGAATTAAGTGATATCCAGACGATGATTTTGATGCTTGAACACCTTGGAAAAAAAGTTACCAGATCAGGAAGTAATGTAGTGGTAGAGCGCGGTGAGAATCTTCACAGTGAAGCTCCTTACGATCTGGTAAAAAAAATGCGCGCTTCCGCGCTTGTCATGGGAGCGCTTGCAGGAAGGATGAGGAGAATAAAGATACCTCTTCCCGGGGGCTGTGCCATAGGTACGAGACCCATAGACCTGCATTTAAAGGGTATGAAACGGCTGGGAGCCAAGATGAGCGTTTCCGAGGGATTTGTCACGCTTTCATCAAAAGGATTAAAAGGAGCGACAATATATCTTGACTATCCGTCAGTCGGGGCGACCGAGAATCTTATTATGGCAGCGTGTCATGCGGAAGGCGACACTATAATAGAAAATGCCGCCAGAGAGCCTGAGGTTATACAGCTTGTGGATTTTCTGAAACAGATGGGCGCAAATATTTCTGTTACGGATAACACCTTCAAGATAAGGGGAAGGAACAATTACCACTCCGTAGATTTTACTGTAATGGATGACCGTATACAGGCCGGTACTTATCTGATTGCCGGATGTATAAGGAATTCCTGTCTGGAAATAGACTTCTCACATCCGGAGGTACTTGAGTCTGTTATGGAAAAACTTACTGAGTGCGGCGCGCATATAGAAGTCGAAGGGACTGTTATCAAGGTCGTTGCCCCGGTTCATATGGAACGTTCCGAAATCATAACTTCCCCTTTTCCCGGATTTCCTACGGATCTCCAGGCTCCGTTCATGGCTATGATGTGTATGGCAAAAGGCGTGAGCATCATATCGGAAGATGTATTTGAGAATAGGTACCTTCATTGCGGTGAGATGACGAGAATGGGCGCCTCAATAGAGATAAAGGGGAATACCGCACTGGTTACGGGTGTAAAGAGTATGAGCGGAGCTCCGGTCACGGCCCTGGACCTCAGAGGCGGGGCATCTCTGATAATATCAGGATTACTGGCTAAAGGGAGGACAGAGATATCGGGGATAAGCCATATAGAAAGAGGGTACGAAAACATAGTCGAGAATTTAAAAAACCTTGGAGCAAAAATATGGATGGAATAAGAAGCGAATTAGATGATTTCCTGTTTGAGTTAATCGAAGGAGTGAGAGAGAAAAAAGATGCTGCTCTTTTGGAGTTTTCTGACAGGTTTGATGGAATAAAACTGAGCCGGGATGAAATAGAAGTAAGCAGAGAGGAATGGCAGGAAAAGGCAGCAGGTATAACCGAAGAACTGCGTAAAGTATTATCCGGATCCGCGCTCAATATAAAGAACTATTCTGAAAAACAGAATATATTCAATGATTATGAAATAGATAATAACGGGATTAATATCAGGGATAAGTTCATCCCGGTAGAAAGCGTGGGGATATATGTTCCCGGAGGTAAATACGCGTATCCGTCTACCGTGCTGATGTGCGCGATCCCGGCAAGAGTGGCTGGTGTAGAAAAAATATACATGCTGACTCCACCCGGTAATATTACCCCTTGCGTACTGGCAGCAGCACAAATTGCCGGTGTTGACAGGATATTCAGAATAGGCGGTGCACAGGCAATAGCTGCATTAGCGTATGGTACTGAGACTATCCCCAGAGTGGATAAAATCGTGGGTCCCGGGAATAAATATGTCCAATGGGCCAAACTTCATTTATCGGGTATTGTCGGAATAGATATGATCGCCGGGCCCAGTGAAGTGGTCATAATCGCGGATAAGGAGCAGGATCCTGCCTGGGTTGCAACTGATCTGATAGCGCAGGCAGAGCATGCGGAAGATGCTGTAGGTATTCTGATCACTGATTCGCAACAGTTGCTGGAAGAAGTAAAAAAACTGATTCCGGCCGGACTTTATAACAGGATCACGTTCAAAAAAGTTGAAGACCTTGATGAAGCTGTTGTGGAATCTAACAGGTTTGCCCCGGAACATCTGGAGGTCATGTGTAGTGAAGAGAATATAGGCAATATTGAAGGAAAGATCAGAAATGCCGGCGCGGTGTTCCTGGGGAAAAATACGCCGGTCGCAATAGGTGACTATTTTGCAGGGCCTTCTCATACGCTGCCCACTGGAAGATCGGCGAGGTATGAAGAAGGGCTTAATGTAAAGAGTTTTATGAAAAAAGTATCATTCATAAGGTGTGCAGGAAGTAATCTAAAGGAAATATTGCAGAATGTGGAATCTTTTGCAAATGAAGAAGGCATGAAATACCATGCTGAATCAGTTAGAAAAAGGTACGAAGACGGACTGGATGAATAAATTCCGATCGCTATTTGCGCGTGTTAACGATCTGGCAGCCTATTCTGTACAGGAGGTTGCCGAAGGGGAGATAAAACTTGATGCCCAGGAAAATCCCTATCCGATACCACAGGATATAAGGAAAAAAATAGATAATGAGCTGACCGGGGCCGAGTTGAACAGATATCCGGATCCTCAATATGTAAAGCTCAAGGAGCTTATATCCGGTTACTGCGGTGTCGGCCCGGAAAATATACTGCTCGGTAACGGATCGGACGAACTCATAATGTCTATCCTGATAGCAACAGCCGGCGGGAGCGGGTCCGTATGTGCGCCTACACCGACGTTCGCGATGTATAAGATACTTTCTCAATTGACCGGCCGGGAGTTTGTTGAAATACCCCTTGAGTATGATTTCAGCCTTCCTGTGACTAAGATCATAACATTGGATCCCGACCTGGTGTTCATCGCTTACCCGAACAATCCTACGGGGAACTGTTTTTTAAAGGAAAAGATCAAAAGGCTGCTGGAGCATTCAGGCAGTATTGTAGTAGTAGACGAGGCATATTTCGAATTTGCCGGAAAAACATTTATAGATATGATAAACCGTTATGAAAACCTTATAATACTCAGGACTTTTTCAAAGGCTTTTTCTCTGGCAGGAATAAGGGCAGGCTACATGATAGGCGGCCGGAGTCTGATAAAAGAGATGAGAAAAGCCCAGCTTCCGTATAATCTCAGCATAATAAATCAGAAAATACTGGAAACTGTGCTTGAAAACAGAGACAGGATACTGGAAAGCGTAAAAACACTTACTGAGTCCAGGGATAAGATGTATGCCGAACTGATAGATATCGCCGGGATTAAGCCTTTTCCTTCCGAAGCTAATTATATCCTCATGAAAATAGATAATATGGGGAGAGTAATGAAAGCACTCAAAGAAAATCATATTAAAGTAAGGGAGTTCGGTTCTGCGGTATTGAAGGACTACCTGAGGGTAACAGTAGGCACGGAAGAAGAAAACAGGAGTTTTATACAGACATTGAAACAGGCGCTCGGATAAACTTATCGAGGAGGAATAATGAGAATAGCAGAGATAAACAGGGATACAAACGAAACAAAAATACGTGTGAAGATCAATCTGGACGGAAGCGGAGAATCAAAGATAACGACACCTAACGGTTTCTTTAATCATATGCTGGAATTACTGTCCAAGCATTCGGGAGTAGACATGGATATTGATGTGAAAGGAGATACAGAAGTGGATCTGCACCATACTGTCGAGGATACGGGCATAGTACTGGGAGAAGCTCTTTTACAGGCGCTCGGTGATAAAAAGGGCATTGAAAGGTATGCGTCTGTTATGATGGTGATGGATGAAGTCAGGTGTGATGTGGCGCTGGATCTGGGCGGCAGGCCTAATCTGGTATACCTTGTGAGCGTTTTCGGGCAGATCAGTGCTGATAAAAAATCCGGATTTGATTATTCCCTGATCAAAGAATTCATGAAGGCAGTATCTGATAATCTGAAAGCAACAATACATATACATCATGTAACGGCTGATATACTAGATATATTAGGTGCCGACAGCACTAATTACAACTTTAATTATCATCATGTGGCGGAAGCGATCTTTAAAGGGCTTGCAAGGACCCTTAAGCAGGCAGTAAAGATAACCGGCCAGGATATACCTTCAACAAAAGGAATGATCTGACTATGATAATAATTCCGGCAGTAGATCTGAAAGACGGGAATTGTGTCCGGCTGCTGCAGGGCGATGAAAACAGGGAGACAGTATATTCCGATGATCCGGTAGCCATGGCAAAAGAATGGGAGCACCAGGGCGCTGAAAGGCTGCATGTAGTGGATCTTAACGGAGCATTCAGCGGCTGTATGCAGAACCGGGAGATCATTATCAGGATAATCAATGAACTGGGTATTCCTGTAGAGGTTGGCGGCGGAATAAGGGATCATGAAACGGTGGAAAACCTCATCAAAGCCGGAGTATTCAGGGTGATACTGGGAACAGCTGCAATAAACGATATGGCACTTCTTAAGAAAGTAGTCGGTAAATGGCCGGAAAAGATAGCAGTAGGAATTGATTCGGTTGACGGGAAAGTCGCTGTTAAAGGATGGCGGGATATAACCGGTAAAGAATCAGCACAGCTTGCAGTTGATATGGAAAAAGCAGGCGTTAAAGAAATAATAGTTACGGATATTTCTACTGATGGCATGCTGAGCGGTCCTAATACGGCTGTGATTACGGAGATAGCTCAGAAGGTCGATATTTCAGTGATAGCTTCCGGCGGGATTGCAAGTATAAGTGATATAATAGAATTAAAAAAACTGGGGCTGAAAAATTTGACCGGTGTCATAGTGGGAAAAGCGCTATATACCGGTGATGTTATCCTCCCGGAAGCGCTGGAAGCCTTGAAAGGAGAGACTTATGGATCTTAATAACATAAAATTCACAAAAGACGGACTTATACCGTGTGTTACTCAGGATTTTAATGACGGCAGAGTCCTGATGGTAGCCTATATGAACAGGGAATCTCTTGAAATAACCATAAAGGAAAAAATGGCTTGTTATTATTCCCGGTCCAGGAATAAATTATGGCTGAAGGGGGAAGAGTCGGGGAATATACAGAAGGTTAAGGAAATATATACGGACTGCGATATGGACACGATACTGCTGAAAGTCGAGCAGGTAGGAGATTGTTCATGTCATGAAGGATACCGTTCGTGTTTTTTTAGAAAATGGAACCAGGAAGACTGGGAAATAGCAGATAAGAAAATTAAAGACCCGAAAGAGATGTATAACAAGGAAAAGTGAAAAGACTCCTTCTTGTAATACTTATTGGGGTATTACTCGCGGTTCTTTTCAGGCGATATTGTTTTGAGGTGGTTTATATAGCATCACCTTCCATGGAATCGGCCTATTCAGTAAAAGATGAACTTATAATCAACAAACTCGCATATCTTTTTAAAGATCCCGAAAGAGGCGACATAGTACTTCTGTATTCACCTTTATGCAGTAAAGATATGGTTAAGCGGATAGTAGGCCTTCCCGGGGAGGAACTCTCGATAAAAGAAAAACAGGTCTATATAGACGGGAAGCCGCTTGAAGAAAAATATGCAGATTATGTACGTTCCGATGAGATACTTGTAGGTGACAATATAGATGTTTTTATCATACCCAAAAACCATTATTTTGTGATGGGAGACAACAGGGATGTGAGCAGGGATTCCCGGGACTGGCTTGAAGAAAAGGGGCTTCAGAAAGAATCAATATCTATTTCATGTATAAAAGGCAAAGCATTTACCCTGATAAAAAGATGATTTTACGAGAAAAATGACGAGAAAAATGACGGATAAATTACCGGATAAAGGCATATATTTTCTTTTTGATCCGGCAACGTGGAGAAAACAGCCTTGGATGAATACAATACAGGAGATACTGCCGAACATAAGTATGATCCAGTTGCGTTCTCCCGGCATGGATATCATTACTTACAGGGAAACGGCATCCGAATTAAAGGAAATAATAGGAGATTCAGGAATACCTATAATTATAAACAACAGGATAGAAGTTGCTGTATCACTTGGACTAAACGGCATTCATCTGGGCGCCGGCGACATGCCTGTCGGTGAAGCAAGAAAAATTTTCAAAGGGATCATAGGAGCATCAAGACACACTCCTTCGGGTGCAAAAGAAGCAGAAGCCGCGGGCGCTGATTATATCGGCTGCGGCCCGGTTTTTCCGACCCGGACAAAACTTCTGGACCGGCCTGTAATAGGGATAGACGGGTTTATAAAGGTTAAGGAAAGTGTCAGTATACCGGTAATCCCTATAGGAGGCATAGATACGGAGAATGTGAACAGATTGGCGGGTATTTCCGGAGTGCTGGCTGTATCTGCGGCAATAAACCTTTCAGAAAATCCCGGACTTATTACAGAAAAGCTTAACAGTAACCGATTATAACCGCCTAACCCGGCATAATCTGTATTTGCAGAAAAATATAGCATATTATGCAATGTGAAATATAGGAATAATCAGGATAAAAAGAGAAAGGTCAATATATGACAGTTAGAGATAAAATTGCTTTAAGACTGATAGCTCCTTGTTCCTCTATTTATCCTGATTAAGCCCTGTCTCAATATCCAGCATTTTTTC
>JBDRKX010000036.1:0-26912 GCA_043813605.1 Elusimicrobiota bacterium
TCCTGTGATTCCTAAATGCAAGGTTTTTTGGGGGTACCTTACGCTTTCCTTGCACTTATTCCTTATCTACATGTCAATATTATACTTTTTTGTCGTCTATTATTCTATACCTTTTGCTTTTTTCCAGAGGCCCTAATTATAATTAAATTATAGTTCAATCCCGGTAGCAGATATGCCGTACATAGTAAAGACGGAACATCTATACGATTATGCTCTTATATAGACTAATTGGTTTTTTAAAAGGTTTTACAGGCTGGTTCAGCGGTCCTAAATATACTTTTTCCGCTCAAGTTTATGTTCTCTTTCTATCTCTCTTTCAACGGCTTTTCTTTTAAGAGTATCTCTTTTATCCCTTTTGTTTTTTCCCCTGGCAAGTCCTATCAGCAGTTTTGCCCAACCCTTCTTAAAATACATTTTTAGCGGAATGATAGTCAAACCTTTTTCTTCAGTCTTTTTCTTCAGGTGCGCCAGTTCCCTTTTCTTCAGGAGCAGCCTCCTTTTTCTGAGCGGGTCGCATTCTACATAGTGTGTGTGCTCGTACGGATTAATATGAGCGTTGACAATAAAGGCTTCTCCTGACTCGATGATCACATAACTGTGATTAATATCCGCTTTATGCTGCCTCAGAGATTTCACTTCATAACCGGCCAATTCCATACCGGCTTCAAATTCTTCAATGATCTCGTATTCATGATACGCTTTACGGTTCTGGGCAATATTCATCTTTTATACCTCTCGTGGACTTTTTCCCGCCCCACGAGATCCTTGATCGTCTCTACCCTGGCCGGCTCCACTTCATAGACGATGTTTAATTCTGAAGGTTTCGCGAGATATACTGCGTCTTTTTTAAAAATAATATATTTTTCGGCGCTTCCTTCCGCCTTATGAAGCTTTATTTCCACATACGGGACAGTAAAGATATCGGCATTCTCCTCAACCTTTTCAATAAAACCTGATGCTTTCAGACCCTTCAGCCGGTCTACCGCCCCGGCCCAGTTCGTGGTTCCCCGGCTGACAGAAAACATCTCAACCGGTGTTTTTATGGATATCGCTTCAATAGAATCCCATTCTGTCCTTATTACAGATTTATCTTTCCAGGAATCCCTGTCTTTTATCAATCTTTCCCTGTTCATGCCATCCGCCAGGTAAACGGCCGGGTTTCCGCCAATTCTGACAAAATTCATATCATTACCTGCTGAGTTCCTTCCGATAAAGACAATAATATCTTCATTATTTGAACTTATTATATTGACAATCATTCCCTTGGCGCGGGTAACTTCAAATCCGGAATAAGTTTCGCGCCGGTCTGAAATTTTCCTTACAAGCCTGGCTGACCTTATAATATCCCGTGTTTCCTGTATGGCTGCCGCATCTGCCGGCCAGTCTCCCATATACCAGCCGCTTTCCTTTTTTCTCAACTCGACCGGCAGATTATTATCCCGCGCCAGGTCCAGTCCGGTTATATCTAAATTCACAAATGGCTGTTCTGGCGCGGTATGATCGGCATTATTTTTTATCACGAATAAAGCCGCGGCAAGGATAAACAGTAGTAATAATATTGCGAAAATGTTTTTCACACGGATTTAACTATTGAAATAATACAGACCAAAGACGCTTATTAGAGACCAACTGCTGGCGGTCAGGGCCGGAATAATGTTCTCAAGCGGGATATTTTCGATTCAGGATCATCTGATTTTGTTATATACGAACCCACTATAAGTTCATCTGCTCCCGCATCTATACATCGGGCCGAAGTCTCTTCATTCACCCCTCCATCAACCGATATAATATAATTATGCCCGTCTTTTGATCTTTTCTCTGCCAACACCTCAATGCTTTTCAGGCTGCTCTCCACAAATTCCTGCCCGCCGAAACCGGCCATTACGCTCATAACGAGCACTCTGCCTACTTTGTCAAGATAAGGAAACACCTCTTCTACAGGATAATCGGGATTAAATGAAACGCCTGTTCTTTCAGAAAAGAAATTTTCGGTGTCTATACCCTCAAGTGTCTCTGCATGAATAGTCACGGTGTCTGAGCCGGCCTCAAAAAACCTTTTTGTAAATCTTTCCGGATTGGATATCATAAGATGTGAATGAATAGGGATATCTGTAATTTCCCTTACTTTCTCGACGACGGCCGGGCCGAAAGATATATTGTCAACCAGATGCCCGTCCATTATATCCATATGAAACGAATCTATGGACATACGCTCAATACTCCTGATTTCTTTTTCAAGGTTACCAAAATCCATGTTCAAAATGGAGACTGACAGACTTGTCACCGGGCCGCTTCCTCCTTATCTTCCAGTTCGGGCTTATATTCCAGCTCTTCTTCCTTTACCAATATTTCGTTTATATATATTTTAACCTGGGCTATTCCCAGCACTTTAACCGGTACTTCTATCTTACTGCCGCCGGAATTCTTGCCTTCGTAAACAACCCTTTCTCCGATATCGTCTTCTATTATTATTTTCACGGCTTTTTCCTGTCCGCTCTGTACTACCTCGTAATATATGATGCCTTCTCTTACTTCTTTAAAACTTCTTGATTCTTTAGATACAGTAAGTTCCACTTTTGAATTTTCATCCACAATAACTCCCTGTTCCGGTTTTTGCTCTATAACTGTACCTTCTTCAAGCTCATCGTTTACTACTGTTTCGATCTTGCTCAACTCAAGGTTAAGATCTCTCAATACGCGCTCTACTCTATTTATGTTTCTTCCCAGCAAGTTCGGCATCTTTTTTATCTTTTCTTCTTCCGCCGGACCGCGGCTTACTATGATATTGACGTAAGAATTTTTTTCTACTACTTCCCCGGCGGCGGGATCCTGGGAAACAACAAAATCCATCTGTACTTCATTTGAGAAAGTTCTCAACTGCTCTCCTATCAGCAGGCCGGTCTGCCTTAATAATATCTCTGCCTGACGGATCGATTTCCCTTTTACTTCAGGAATAAATACGACTTTACCGCCTGAAGATACTACTACTGCCTCAATAGCCTTACCCTCGCGTACCGTGAGTCCCGGCGGCGGGGCTTGAGATATAATACTGCCCGCAGGTACGTTTACATCATATTTTTCTGCAACCTTGAACAGAGAAAGGTCTTTCTCACTGAGCAGTGTAAGAGCATCGTTGATGGTCAGACCTTCTATTTCCGGAACTATTATCTCACGGCGGTTATGTATCACTGTGTTCATTATCCTGTTTGCCATCCAGATTCCGATGACAAAAATCATAACAAGCGCCAGAATGATTAATATCGCGGGTTTAACTGCTTTTCTTATATTATCCATAGTTCATTTTCTAAAAATCATATAATAACCGATTGCAGCGGCAAAAGCAATGATTATATACCACCACTTAAAATCTTTGGTTATCGGTTTTTTGATCATCCGTATTTTCTTTTTTGGATTTTCAACAGCTTTGCCTACAATGCCCGGACCATACCTCACAATCAGCTCTACTCCTTCTTCTGTTTCCCTTACATTTTCGACACTTGCTGAAAAAGGCACCGATGAATCTTCCTTACGCGCACCCAGAAGATGTGCCAGATAAACACCTATATCCCTGCTATCTTTAATGATTGTATATACCATATCTCCGGGCACTATTTTTTCAACTCTAATGCCCGGATTGCCCTTTTTAGCTTTCATAAGCTCCATATCAAGCGCTATCAGAGTGCTGTTGGCCTTTTCATGCTCTATATGGAGCTTGAATTCTTCATCGATTTTCTCGGTGTCAGTAAGGTATTTAAACTGCCTGAGATTCAGTTGCTGCTGCCTGATCTCGACATTCACATCATATTCTATGCCTTTATCGTATTTTATTACATCCTGTATCTGTTTTTTAAAAACACCGCTGATCTTTTCTATTTCCAGCTCATTCCATGAATTATAAAAATCTTCTATTTCATGGTCCTGTATTTTAAGAAGTAATAGCTGTTCTATTTTCTGGGTTATTTCTCTTAGGCTGCCTTCCTTCAGTCTCTGTGAATACAACTGTTTTTCGAATGCAAACCATTGTGCCCCTATATCAGTCTCATAGACAGCCGGATTACATCCGGCAACCGCAGCGTACCTGAGCATTTTCCTGGTAGTACTGTTAAAAATAAAAAGGATGAGCCCGTAGATGTTGACTTCTTCACTCTTGAATTTGGATTTTATAACGCCTATGGGCCTGATATTTCTAAGGATGTTTCTCAGAGCCAATGTCATATTACCGGCTGCATCATCAAGATATTGCCGGGCTTCATCCTTACTGCAGCCCGTTTCTTCTATCAGGATATCTATATCATTACTGATTATCTGCCTCTTGGGTGGAATTGTAGGTAAACCTCCTTTAATCTTTTTTGTGACAGGTGGGTATAGCGCTGAGTTGTCTGCAGCCTCCTGTGCCCGAGCAATTCCTGAACTGTCCGCAGGTTACAGCCGGTTTCAAGCATATGTGTGGCAAAAGTGTGCCTCAGCGTGTGCGGCCCCACATTTTTGTTTATCCCAGACAACGCCGCATATTTTTTAACGATCCTCCTGATTGATCTTGTTGTTATCCTGCCGCCTCTGGAATTGATAAAAACAGCAGGCTCTATGATTCCCCAGGCGCCCTCTTCGCGTATTTTTAAATATTCATGAATCCTGTCTACTGAAAATCTTCCTAGAGGCACTACGCGTTCTTTTCTTCCTTTTCCGTAAACAACTGCAGTTCCTCCAAGCAGATCCAGTTTATTCAGATCAAGCGAGGACGCCTCTTCAACCCTGCAGCCCGTAGAATACAGAAATTCAAGCACAGCCCTGTCTCTAATGTCCAGCTTTTTCATCCCGAACTTATAATTAAACAGTTTTTCTGTCTCTTTCAGTGTCAACACGTCAGGATATTTAGTAACAGCTTTACCGGCAGTGACTTTTAAAGCGGGATTTTTCTTTATTAACCCGCTCTTTCTCATATATGTAAAAAAACTCTTTATGCTGGAAAGTTTCCGGTTCATTGAAACACGTGAATTGTGCTTTCTTAATACAGTAAGGTATTCCCTTATAAGAAAATGATCTGTTTCTGAAAAATCACTTTTGCCTTTTGATACGGCAAAATCAGTAAAATCCTTCAGGTCTTTTCTATAAGCCCTTGCAGTATGAGGTGAATACAGTTTTTCAACATAATCCCTGTATGCTTCCAGATCTTTTATCATTAAACGGGACATAAATCATTCATCCGTATTTTTCAGCTCTTTTGAAAACCTGCAGCCCGGGAACCCCGTGCATGCTAGAAATTTGCCTTTTCTTCCGCTTCTTATTACTGTGTCTTTCCCGCATTCGGGACATTTTTCATACCCTAGCGGAATCTTTATTACATTTTCATCTTTATCCAGTGCATACGTCTGCTTACATTTAGGGTATCCCGAACAGGCAAGGAATTTTCCGAACCTTCCTGTTTTTATCACCATATCCGCCTTGCATTTAGGACATTTCATTTCTGTCTTTTTGTCTTTAACAATATCGCCGTTCTCATCTATGGAAAATGCTTTCCTGCATTTAGGAAAGGCCGAACAGGCGAGAAATTTGCCGTTACGGCCCCATTTTATCACCATAGGCGCCCCGCAGGCCTGACACTTAATATCAGTTTGTTCATCTTTGATCTTTTCCATATTGCTTACGGCATCCTGGTATTCTTTCTTAAAATCCTCATAGAACTCATCCATCATCTCCTGCCAGTTATATTTGCCGTGGGCAATATCGTCAAGATTCTCTTCCATTTTAGCTGTAAATTCGTTATCTATTATCCTGGAAAAATGTTTTTCCATAACATCGACTACAACCATCCCTATCTCCTGCGGTATCAAAGCGCCGTGTTCGATGATAATATATTTTCTTTTAAAGAGAGTATTCAATATAGTAGCGTATGTTGAAGGCCTTCCGATACCGTTTTTTTCAAGCTCTTTAATTATTGTTGCTGGAGTATACCTGGCCGGCGGTTTAGTCTCGTGTTCAAAGCAGTCCAGGGTTTTCCATGAGAAAACCATACCTTTTTCCAAAACAGGTAATTTGACTTCATTAAGCACTGTATGCCAGACACGCATATAACCATCGAAAAGCAGGGTTTGTCCGCTGGCCTTCAATTGATATCCTCCGCATTCCAGTTCTACAATCACGTTCTTTATAAGAGCCGGCTTCATCTGAGAAGCTACAAACCTCTGCCAAATCACTCTATAGAGTTTTGCCTGATCTGGCGATAACGCCTTCTCAATATCTTCAGGAATCCTGTATACTTCTGTAGGCCTTATACATTCATGGGCCTCCTGCGCAGTTTTTTTTGAACGGTACTTTATCTGGCTCTTAGGCAGGTATTTATCGGTGTATTTTTCAGAAATGAGCTTTCTGGCGCTCTTTACGGCAGATTGTGCTATACTGACGGAATCCGTCCTCATATATGTTATAAGGCCTGAAGACGAACCATCGGGAAGATCCACTCCCTCATACAGCTGCTGTGCTATACGCATTGTCTTCTCCGGATTAAATCCCAATTTATTAAAAGCCTCCTGCTGTAAAGTAGATGTTATGAATGGCGGCATTGCATGCTTTTTCTTTGTTTTATCTTCAATAGCGCATATCGACAACTCCTGCCCCTTCATTTTGTCAATTATGGTTTGGGCCTTTTCCCTGCTGGTCAGATAGAGTTTATCGAATTTTTTGGAGTCTTTACCCCACAGCTTCACCCCTATATCTGCTCCATCTTTCTCTATAGTACCTTCGACCGTGTAGTATGTTTGTACTTTAAATGCATTGCGCTCTTTCTCACGCTCTACTATCATTTTCAATCCGACAGACTGCACCCGGCCCGCTGATAATCCTTTTCTTATCTTCCGGGAAAGCAGCGGGGATATACGGTAACCCACTATCCTGTCTAATACCCTTCGAGCCTGCTGTGCATCCACAAGATCCATATTTATCTTGCGCGGATTCATCAGAGCATCGTTGATAGCCTGTTCAGTTACCTCGTGGAATACTATACGGTCTATGCTGTGTTTATTATTGTCGATCCCGACGGCATTAACCAGATGCCAGCCTATCGCTTCACCTTCCCGGTCTTCATCCATTGCCAGATATATCTTATTTGCATTTTTCGCCATATTTTTAATATTGGCTACCACACTCTTTTTATTTTTTATTATTTCATATTCGGGTTTAAATCTATTATCAATATCTACGGCAAATTTATTTACAGGCAGATCCATTACGTGCCCCATACTTGAAATAACATCATAATGTTTTCCTAAAAACTTCTTAATAATCTTTGCTTTTGTTGGAGATTCGACTATTATCAGCGGATTTTCCATTTTTTATATACCTCTTTCCCCCGCCCTGACTGACCACACCTATCATTTCCAGATCGGTAAGCGCTTTTGCTAACGTGCTTATATCGATCTTGGATTTTTCACTTATTTCATCTATTGTAAACTCCCCCCCGCTCAATATATCCAGTATTTTTTTCCCGTCATCAGAAATTTTTTCATCTACAAATTCTTTTTCTCTTTTTTTCAGCAGCGGAATATGCAGCATGGGGCTGATATCCTGCAGTATTTCATCTGCCATAGAAACAGGTATTGCTCCCTGCTTGATCAGCTTATTACACCCTTTGCTTTTTGATGAAAAAACGCTGCCGGGCACTGCATATACTGCTCTGCCCTGTTCGGCTGCCCTTACAGCTGTTATTAAGGCTCCGCTCTTTCCCGGGGCTTCCACCACTACTACTCCCAGTGAAAGCCCGCTTATTATTCTGTTACGTAATGGGAAATTATACGGTTTCGGTTCCGTACCGGCCGGGAATTCGCTTACAACAGCGCCGTTTCCAGCAATTTCTTCCATTAATTTCGCATTTTCCGGGGGATATTCCACATCAAGACCGCTGCCAAGCACAGCTATCGTCCTCCCCCCGTTTTCCAGGGCACCCTTGTGCGCGATGGTATCTATTCCTACTGCACAACCCGAAATAACGGTTATATTATTTGAAGCCATGTCCCTGGAAATATAACGAGCTACTCTGCGGCCATACTGCGTTGCCCGCCTTGTTCCTACAATAGCAACGGCATTAATATCACTTTCCCTGAGCTCACCCCTTGAATAGAGTACTACGGGAGGATCGTATATTTCTGCCAGCATCCGGGGGTATCCCTTCAGTCCGTAATAATACAGGTGATAACCGCGGTCTTTTATTTTTTCAATTTCTTCAATTACCCGCGGAGACGGATTCCCGGGCAGCCGGAGTATTTCCTCAGATTTATTCAAGTCCAATCCGGAAGCGGCCGAAATCTCTTCGGGATCACTCCTGAATATACTTTCAATATTACCGAAATAATCTATTAATTTCTTTATCGATACACATCCGATTCCGTCAACAGAAACCAGCTGAATATAATTTTCTATCACGCCGGCCATATTATAATATTCTAAAGCAGTTCATCTTCTATTTCCGGGATCCTGTGTTCAACTTTAATTCTTCCGGTTTTTACTGATTGTTTCTCCCCGCCATAAACCTTTCCTGTGTTGTCGGCTACCAGTTTCTTAATAAAATCTTCATTGTCAAAGATCTTCTGCAAATACGAAGGTATCCGCCCTGCCGCAAAAAGCAGCCTATCCTGATCCAGACCGAGTATTCCGGCAATCTTCTTAATATCTTTCTCATTGCTTGGCGGATTCCGTTTTCCGTTAAGTATTTTTGAGAGAAAAGAAACATCCAGTCCGCTGCGGCGGGCCAGTTCTCTCAGGCTCATTCCTTTTTCATCAAGACTCTGTTTTATCAGAATAATAAATTCCTTTTTCATTAATTTATCCTTTAAAAAAAGCAGGTTGTATATAATATGTATTTTCATATTATTTATCAATTTATTACGTTTAAAGCGGACAAAAACCGCACAGCCGCACCAGGGATGTTACAGAATTATACCTTTTTTAGAATATCCACCCTTTTTCTCACAATTTCCGCCTTGTCCGAATCCGGAAACTCCTCAAGAAAATCAATTCCTCTTATGAGGGCTGTTTTTCGTCTCTTTTCTGTTGCCGCTATATAAAAATACCTGTAACTTGCTTTTTCATAATAACCGGTATCTGTAAAACTGTCTATTATCACTTCATAGATATATTCGGCCCTTTCTGTATCCTGAAAGGTATTAAACAAGTTTCCCAGATGGTACATAGAAGCCGGAGCCCATGCAGAATCTGCATGCGAGAGTAGAAAGTCCTCGCATTTCCCGCCTATTACGAACTGATACGATATGTATATAAAGACAGCAAATACTGCACATGTTATATAGAATTTCTTAAGCATTTTTTTCCTATTTCTTCGGCAGAAGCATATCCCCAAGTTCTATGGGCCTGTCACAGTATACTATCTTAGCGGTTGCAGCTTCTTCTTCTATGTCATTCATGATCATGATTTCGCCTATATTCTCAACCATATTGCCCAGTAATTCCCCGGTAACCGGGTGGACCACATACCTATTCATCCTATAGATACCCATTTTCTGGTTCGGAGTTATTTTATCCTTTTTTCCTAAATCAATAAAAACATACTCTCCCTGTATATGCATGGCTTTTTCTTCTTTAAACTCTACAATAGTGCCTGCAAATTCAAAATCATCCGGGGCAACGAAATGCCCGTATTCCCTGATCTCTTTTTTTGGTTCTATTTTTGGCTTTTCTTTCGGTATTTCAGGTATTTCCGGCAATTTATCGACAATAACAGGAAGTATTATTTTGTCGTACGGGAATATCCAATGAGGGTCTTTTATGTAAGTGTTATATCTGTGTATTATCTTCCAGAGATCCTTATCCCCGTATTCCCTTTCCGCTATAGCCGCCAGATAATCGCCCGGCTTCACATCGTAAACATCAAGTATTATCTCTTTGTTTTCAGGCAGGGTTATTTCATCTATATCGACTGTCACTGTCGGTATATCCGAAGGTTCCGGCGGCAGATCTTCAATACCGGCAGCCGCCTGCGAAGAAAAGAACAGTCCCGGGCCGGCAAAAGCAAATACCAACAAACAAATAAATACTGATTTTTTCATATTTCTATTCTCCTTACTTAACAAAATGCCGCACAATCGGTTGAACCTGTAATATGCCGGGAATCCTGACACCGGTCAATCGTCAACCGAATAGTCTTTTTTTACTACAATATCCGCATTTTCTTTATGGGTTGAAATTATCCCGTGCTCTATTTCCAGTATCTTTTCCGTATACTCATCCAGTTCGTCCCTTCCTCTTTCCCTGCGGTGTTCCAGGGTATCCTGGTACACTCTATCTATGAAAATCCTTATATCTGCATTTCTCAATGCCGTGGTATAAGTACCTTCTGCTATAACTACGTTAGCCCCGGCCGTATCTATTTCTTCCGACCCTATTTCATCTCTGTCAAAATCAACAAGCGGTTTTATCAGTTTTTTCTTGGTTCCGGTACCCAGAGTATCTCCTATAAAATCAACACCGCCCGCACGTTTGATTTCAGCTATGTTATCATCAAGCAATGGCAAGTTCACCTCGTGCATACCCACATGGGCTATATCCTTCTTTCTTGCTTCGGCATTGGATTTCGGAGGCAGAATAAAATAATCATCCTGCGCCAGTATTATCACCTTCAGGCTGTCTTTTTCATGCAGCAGCCTTGCCAGTTCATACGCTATCTCGGATTTCCCGCTGCCCGATTCCCCTGCAACAGTTATAGCCAGCCTTTCACCGTGTTTTTCATTTATTTTCTTTTTCACCTTCACATAAGCCCCTTCTGCAGCTTTTGTATGATGAGGTCTTATTACAATTTTGTCTCCTATCATTATCGGCCCCCTATATAATATCTTCTTTTAAACTCTTTTATCAGCTTTGTTTTGTTTTCTTCGCTAGGATCAGTAAAAAATGCCGGTATTTCGAAATTCCTATATTTTCCAGAGCCTTTCTTTAATATCTTTCTGAAAAGGTCAAGGTAGTTTTTCGCAGTTCTATCCCATGTATAATGCTCCCGGACCCTTTCTATACCCGAATCGGAGTATTTTTCCCAGACTCCGTCTTTAAGCATCTTTTTAAGGCCGCCGTTTATTGAATGACTGTCTGTCGGTTCTACAAGAATGCCATACCTGTTATTATCCAGTATTTCACTCGGGCCGCCGCGTTTTGTGGCTACAACAGGCAACCCCGACGCCATTGCCTCGACTATTGTAAGGCCGAAAGGTTCATGCAAAGCGGGGTTTATGAATATCCACTTGTTTCTCGCGGCATACCTGTATATATACGGCAATTCTTCCTCATGGTCCAATCCGGGCGCAAAGCATACCATGCCTTCTATGCCGTATTCTTTGATAGTATTGCTTATCTTATCCACGATCTCTCTTTTTGAGGATTCGAACTTCGACCTATTGGATTCTTTCAGAGGATCCTCTACGTTCCCGGCTACTATCAGCAGGTTCATCTTTTCCTTCAATGTTTCACTGTCAGCATATGCACTGACCAGCCCGGCAGGATTCTTTTTTGCCGAGAACCGGGCCGCCGAAAATATAAAAGGCATATTCAGCCTGTCACTCATTATATCCCTTTCAAGTTCTTTTTTAAGTCTTTTAATAGCTTTTTCGTACCGGTTCGGAGCCGGTTCTTCTTTTGCAAAGTTAAAAAAAACATAAGGATCAATCCCCGGCGGTATTACGTTGAACTTACTCTTGTCTTTCGGGGCAACTTTGTAGACTTTATGTCCATACTGTTTTTCTATTTCTTCTGTTGTAGAAGTTATTATTGCCCGGGAATTTCTGAATGAGATCCTCTCTGCTGCTATACGCAGGTGGAATTTGTAATTATCATTTATCTTTTTGAAATTCAGCTTTGAAAGGCTGAGAATATCCATTTTTTTGCCCCCGAGAGAATGTCCCGTATGCGCATACGGTATCCCGGTCTTTTTTTTCAACATAGCGGCAGCAATACCGCCATCGCCATAGTGAGACGAAAAGATATCGGGCATATAACCTGCCTGCTCGTAGTACTCCTTTATCCTATCGGCAAAATCCCGCATTAATATCCACAGGTCTTCTTTTCTTACGAATTTATCTTCAGGACCGCATTTTATCCTGATAATCCTCATATTTTCATTATATTTTTCTATCTCGGTGTCGTATCCCGGCCATTCAGGATCCTTGAAATACCTTGTAAAAACATCCACATCACAACCCAGCCGCTCCAGGGCCCTGGCGAGTTCTATAACATAGACTATTTGTCCACCTGTATCCGGATGGCATGCTATCTGCTGCTTCTTCCAACGAAGATGGCCCTGCGGATTAAGTATACCAAGCTTCAGGCGGTCACCAGATTCTAATTTTGATGTCAATTTAACATAACCTCTGTATAATATAAAATTTTAAAAATTATAACTAATATAATATATAATTTCAATTTAATCTATTTTTCGCTTTCCGGCATTGACACCTTATTAGCAATTTGATACTATTTTACTACTCTGATTTATGTATATTTTGCAGGTATTTTCCGGTATGGTAACTTCTATTCAGCAGTATGTTAAGATTAACAGTTACAAAATTCGATTCCAGACTGACTCTGGACAATACTAAAGACATTAAAGTAGTCGAAGTCTTTAATTCTGCATGTCTTTTGAGCGTTAACGGCCGGTATAAGGCCCTTCTTGCGGAAAACAGGAGCGGACTTCCCGAATCCATGAATGTAAAACAAAACAATTTCGGCAATATAGAAGCTATACTCAGGAATGGACCCCTGGATTTTGACTTTACATGCGCCTCCATGTGGGATTCCGAAGTTCTTCCTGTAAGTCCGCGGTCTATCAGTATATCATCAAATATACTCGATAGCTTCATTAGAGAAAATTGCACCCGGAGATCCATTTTCATAGATGATTTGATACTCTGCGGGAATCTGGCCGGGATGATAGGCTGCGGCCCGGGTCTTACGCCGGCAGGGGATGATTTTGTTATTGGCGCCTTAAATGCTTCTTCTTTCTTCTCATTAGACCTGTTTTCTTCAATAAAATCGGTTATAGCGGGTATTGTATCCAGGACTACAGCGCTGAGCAACCATTTTTTGGAACTTGCATTAACAAAAAGAGCAGCAGAAGACGTAAAACACCTGCTTTTTGCCATATCAAGACAGAAAAGACAGGCTATTTCAGAATATGCTGAAATGCTTTTAAATTTCGGCAATACCAGCGGATTATATATGCTTAAAGGTATAGCATGGGTGTTAAAAAGAATATAATAAAAAAAGACAATTACAGGGATTCCGTATTCCTTATGCATATCGCTTCTGAACTGGAGCAAAGAAAAGATATTATTTCTGTCTCCCTTATGATGGGTACACCCGCAAACAAGGAAGTACTTGAAAATACCGGACTGCTCACAGATACAGGTAAAACCGCAGGTGTAAATGACCTGATTATCGCTGTACATGCAGAAAATGAAACCTCAATTGATACTTTTCTTGATGAGTTAAAAAGCAGTTTATCCAGGAAACCGGCAACGGGCACCTCTGAAGTCTCCCGGTGCAGGACCCTGGATAACGCGCTTAACGAACTCCCGGATGCAACCCTGGCACTTATTTCCGTACCGGGCATATTCGCTTCAAGAGAAGCATTAAAAGCACTTGACCGGGGGTTGAATGTGATGATATTTTCCGATAATGTTCCCATTGAAGAAGAAGCCATGTTGAAGAGAACAGCTTCTGAGCGGGGACTTTTGGTCATGGGGCCTGACTGCGGTACTGCTATTATAAACGGTGTGCCGCTTGGTTTTGCAAACCGCATTCCGCATGGGGATATAGGATTATCTGCAGCTTCAGGCACGGGACTCCAGGAAGTAATAGCTGCAATAGCAAAAACCGGCTCAGGTATAACACAGGCTTTCGGGACAGGAGGACGGGATCTCTCGTGTGATATCGGCGGGATAACCATGTTGTCTTCACTGAAATATCTGATCGACGATCCGAAAACCAAAGTAATTGTGCTTGTTTCCAAACCTCCCGATCCGGCTGTTTCAGAAAAGATAATCGGTAAAGTACGCAATTGCGGTAAGCCGGTTGTCATATGTTTTATCGGTCAGATGTCCAGCCTGCATGAAGATAATATATACTTCACTCAAACACTTGAAAGCGCAGGGACAACCGCTGCATGGCTGTCACAAAGACAAGAACCAGTGCCTGCTGTAAACCACGAGGACTGGCCTGAAGGGCTTTTATTTAATGCCAGAGAAAGATGTTTACCTCCGCAGAAATTCATACGCGGCATATATGCCGGCGGTACTCTATGCGACGAAGCAATCGTAATATTACAGAACCACGGCATGGAAATATACTCTAATAATGCTGTTTCCGGCGCGGTCCTGCTCATAAATCCGCACAAGAGCATCAAACATACCATGATAGATATGGGGGCAGATGAATTTACGCGCGGACGGCCCCATCCTATGATCGATCCCGAAAGCAGAAACAGGCGGATACTGGCAGAAGCAGAAGATGATGAAACTGCCTTAATACTTTTTGATATTGTCCTTGGTTATGGGTCGCATCCCGATCCTGCCGGAGCACTGAAAAAAACACTTGCAAAGATAAACAGCCGGAAAGTGCTTGTCGCAAGTATATGCGGGACAACTATGGACCCTCAGAATTATACCCGGCAATCTGATATTCTGAAACAGAATGGCGTTATATTGATGCCGTCAAATGCGCAGGCGGCGGAATTTGCTGCACATGTTATCAGGAGGACAGATGCTTGATCGTGAATTAAAAGTAGTTAATATAGGCTTAGACCTCTTTACAAAAGCTTTTTCAGATACCGGCACCAGGTACATCAGCCTGGAATGGGAACCTCCCGTAATCGATGAAACACTGGAGAAAAAACTCATTAAGTTCAAGAATTCGCGCAAAATCGCCGATGCCAACATAAAAGCGTTTGAGTGCATTAACGAATCCGTACCTGTACTCACTACAGTAATGCAGGCAAAGGAAGTTTTTGAATATCTCTCCCCGCAGACTATCTATCATGCCGGGCCGCCTATAGAATGGCATGCTATGTGCGGTCCGGTAAAGGGTGCTGTTATGGGGGCATGCGTCTATGAAGGCTGGGCTGACAGTATTGAAGAAGCAGGCAGATTATGCGATAAAGGCGGGATAGATTTATCCCCTTGCCATCATAATGGAGCTGTCGGGCCCATGGCCGGTGTCCTCAGTCCCTCCATGTATGTCTGGGTTGTCAAGAACACGACTTACGGTAATACTGCCTACTGCTCACTAAACGAAGGGCTCGGCAAAGTGCTGCGGTTCGGCGCATATGGGGAAGACGTAATAACAAGGCTTAAATGGATGGAAAAAGTACTGGGCCCCAATCTGCGCAAAGCACTTGAGGCCTCTGAAGACGGTATAAATGTCTCCAATATAACGGCCCAGGCTCTTTTAATGGGAGACGAATGCCATAACCGCAATGTAGCAGCAACAAATCTTTTATTGAGAGACCTGACGGGACTGCTTCTTAAAACAGTTGCAGACACTTCCCTTATAAGTGAATTAACCGGATTTATAGGCTCTAATCCTCATTTTTTCCTGAACCTTTCCATGGCAGCATGTAAATCAGTCGCAGACACAATACTGGGACTGAAGAATTCATCCATTGTATCTGCAATGGCAAGGAACGGAACAGAGATAGGCATAAGGGTAGCAGGCTGCGGCAATAAATGGTTCACTGCAAAAGCAGGAATACCCAAAGGACTGTTTTTTCCGGGATATTCCCAGGATGACGCCAACCCCGACCTTGGAGATTCAACAATAAGTGAAGTAGTCGGGATCGGCGGTTTTGCTATGGCAGCTGCTCCTGCGATAGTAAAATTTGTAGGCGGAACATCTTCGGATGCCTTGAAATATACGCGGGAAATGGCGCTTATCACGCACGGTAATCACAGTCGATATCAGATCCCGCAGATGGATTTCTGCGGAACACCTACAGGAATAGATGTTCTGAAGGTTCTTGATACAGGTATAGCGCCTTTTATAAATACAGGAATAGCTCACAGGAGCCCTGGAATAGGCCAGATCGGAGCCGGTATTCTCAGAGCGCCTGTAGAGTGTTTTATCAAAGCACTTGAAAGTATGGAGATAGTATAATGGATATTGTAATAAAGAACGCCAAATTAAGAGATAAACGGTATCCCGTGAATATAGGGATCCAAGCCGGAAAAATAAAAAAGATCCTCCCTTCCAATTCGGAAGAAGCTCCTGACCTGGAAACAAATGCAGGGAAGATATTAGATGCTTCAGGAAACCTGGTAACATCTACTTTTATCGACCCGCATCTGCACCTGGATAAAGCGCTTATTGCCGAAGAGGTACGGGAGAATTCCTCGGGCACATTAGCAGAAGCTATAGCAATAATCTGGGACAAAAAAAAAGGTTATACTACAGAAGAGATAATAGACCGCGCGTCGCGTGTGATAGAAATGGGCATAAAAAACGGTGTCACTAAATTCAGGACCCATGTGGATATAGACACGATCGTCGGACTCAAGGCGCTTGAAGGACTACGTGAAGTAAGAAAAAAATATATATCTTCTGTACTCATACAGATAGTGGCTTTCCCGCAGGAAGGCATATATAAAGATCCTGGCGCGGCAAAACTCATGAAAAAAGCCATGAAAAAAGGAGCAGACGTTGTCGGGGGAATGCCCTATAATGAACTGACATACGATGACACAAAAAAGCACATAGATTTCTGTTTTAAACTCGCCAAAGACTTCAATGCAGATATAGATATGCACGTTGATGAAACCGACGATCCGAACGCGCGCAGCCTTGAATACCTTGCCGCTGCAACTATAAAACAGAACTATTACGGAAGAGTAACAGCAGGCCACACATGCGCACTGGCATCATATGACGATACTTATGCCTCTAAAGTAATATCTATGGTAAAAGATGCCGGTATTAACATGATAACAAACCCTGCTACCAACCTTATGCTGCAGGGACGCTATGATTCCCAGCCCGTCAGGAGAGGCATCACACGGGTAAAAGAGCTGCTTGCGGCCGGTATAAATGTCGCCTATGGGCAGGATTGTATCAAAGATACCTTCTACCCAACATGGGGCAGAGAAGACCTGCTGGAAGTAGGGATGATAACAGCGCATGCCGCCCAGTTTACTCAGCCGGCTGAGATCGAACTGCTTTTTGATATGCCTACCTATAACAGCGCCGCCATTCTAAAGCTTGATAACTACGGTATTTTCGAAGGAGCTGATGCCGACCTTAACATCATCGATGCTAAAACAGTGCAAGAAGCTTTCAGGAACCTTGCCGTCAGGTTATATGTTATTGCAGGCGGAAAACTGCTTGCAAAAACCAGGATATCAACTGAACTGTATCTTTAGACAGTGAAAGGAGTATTAGATGAAGATTTATGACTTAACTCAGAGGCTCAGCATCCATACACCCCCCTGGCCAAGTTATATGCCTCTTGGTATACAGTATTTCAAGAGACTGGCTGGAGCGCATATGGGACAGGGAGCAAACGGCCAGATAATACAGACTTCCAACCATGTAGGCACGCATATGGACGGAGAAATACATTTTCATTCATCCGGCAGGACAATAGGCGATGTTCCGCTTGAAGAATGGTGCGGAGAGGGCGTTATTATAGATATTTCTGATGAAGTAGATGATTACGGCCTGTATTCACCGGAAATGCTTGAAAACAAAGCTGAGATAAAAGATGGCGATATACTGATAATCAATACCGGTTACCATAAATATGCCTGGGATCAGAAAGATTCTGATGAACTCAGATATTTTGTTAAACATCCCGGACCCGGACCCGGTTTTCACAAATGGGCGCTTGAAAAGAGGTTTAAATGGATAGGAGTAGACTGCGGCAGCGCAGACCATCCTATGAACACAATACTCAAGGATTGGCACCCGGGGCTGTTCCTTGAGGCCCAGGAAAAGCTCGGCAAGCCCTGGGAAGAAATATTTCCCCAGAAAGAATATTATCAGGTGATGCATCTTAAACTTTTTCCCGAAGGCATAGTCCATGCTGAAAACATAGGAGGAGACATTGACCTTCTATCAAACAAGAGGATATGGATAGGCGCCTTTCCGTGGAGAGCCGTTGATCTGGAATCCTGCATATGCAGGATAGCCGCGTTTGAATTTTAGAAAGGATTTATTATGGAAACAGTAAATGGAGTTCAGTATCACATAGGGTTAAAAAAAGGCGATATCGGCAAGTATGTGCTTTTACCGGGAGATCCGGGCAGGGTAGAAAAAATAGCGGGTTATTTTGATGATGCCAGGGAGATCGCATTCAACAGAGAATTCCGCACTTTCACCGGCACGGTTAACGGGATAAAGATATCGGCTACTTCTACAGGCATAGGCTGCCCGTCTGCAGCCATATGCGTAGAAGAACTTATCAACATAGGCGCAGAGGTGTTTATCAGGATAGGCACCGCCGGTTCTCTCCAGAAGGAAGTAGAGCTTGGCGATACTGTCATATCAACTGCAGCCGTACGCGAAGATGGCACCACAAGACAGTATGTGCCCCTGTCTTTCCCTGCAGTAGCCGATATCCGCGTGACAAATGCCCTTATTCAGGCGGCCGCAGAACTTAAAATTACAGCGCATCCCGGCATAGTGCACTGTAAAGACGCGTTCTACACTGAAGGAAACCATGAACTGCCCATTGCACAGGAGAACGAAGCAAAATGGCAGGCATGGTATAAATCGAATGTACTTGCCACATCAATGGAGAGTTCCGCTATATTTATAATCTCACACATTAAGAAAAAGATGGCCGGTGAGATACTTGCCATTATTGGCAAAACCTACGAAAACAAACCTATAGAGAAAAAAGTAGGTATCGATGAAGCCATAAGAGTGGCAATAGAAGCGGTAAAAATACTTGACAGAAATAGCTAGATTTTAGTAATATCTCAATGCGTCGGTGTTACCCCCCAATACCGGCGCATTTTCTTACATATTCCCGGATTTAGCGCTTTTAATGAAATCCTGTAGTATTTCAATGTGGTCAAAAGCCATTTTTTCGGGAAGTTCGTCGACAGGGAAGAGTTTCACCCCGGCAGCATCTGAATCCGATACCGGTTCTCCTGAACTTTTTGCAGTAAATACAACAGAAATACTGGGAAACCTGGGGTCCCTGTCGGGATCAGAATAAGCATGGAACTGTTCGAGTGATTCCAGTACCAGTCCGGTCTCTTCCTTTGCCTCTCTGAGAGCAGTATCTTCAAGACTCTCTCCTTTCTCGACAAAACCTCCGGGAAGCGCCCATCCGAAAGGAGGATATTTTCTTTCAATAAGCGCTATTTTCCCGCCAATCTCTATAATTATATCTACAGTGCACGGGGGAAACGGCGCATCGTCTATTTTTTTCCTGAAATCATTGTAATTCATATAGATAATGGTCCTTCCGGCTGAACCTTAATATCATATGTTTCTCTATAAGGCTGTTAAGGGCGGCTTCAATCTTATCGTCCCAGGCATACGACCTGCATTTTTTGAATTTCTGGATACCCTGCGTATTTACGAGGACATGAGTCGCCCCGGTATCACTGATCTTTTTTTTCAGTATATCCGCATCTTGTATCTTTCTTGCCATAAGTATAAATTTATCTACGGAAAATGCATCCCCGGAGACTGTTTCCCTATTAATATAGATATTCGGGGTCTCTCCGACAAGCAGTATTTTTGAATTCTTCCCTGTTTGCTTGTCTATATAATCAAAAACGCCAAACCCCGGCACATTCTCATCAAGGTAATCTTCTCTGTCCACATATCCCATCACAACATTTACTTTATCGGTAAGCTTAAGCCACGGGCATATTATGTAGAGATTAACTGCTAGGGATATAAAAAAGACCGCCATAACGAACTGATAGAAGTATTTTTTCTGCCCGTAGAGATTAATTATTATATATGCCGTTATAATGCTTACTGCCGGTATTACACTAAAAAGAAATACCGGTTTTCTTCCCGCCACAAGATATATAAAGAGATATATGATAAAATAAACAATTACTATTCTTATGGTCCTCCCCAGTTCCTTTATCAGAAACACGGCCGGGAGAAAGATGATAAACAGGGTCCCCAGGTAAAAAAAGTTATCTGCAGTAATTTCGTGTTCAAAAGGTATATGCCACAACGGATAAAGATAACCCCACAGGCTTTTCGTGCCTTCCAAACCGTTAGCCGCAAATTCTTCAAGATTCGAGAACAACGGGAACAGGGGCCGGCCGCAGTATATAAGGTTCTTTATAAAAAGAGGGAATAAGATTACGGTAAAAGGCATCAGAAAAAGTGCCAGTTTAGCAGTTATTTCCCTGACTTCTGTTTCCTTGTGCAGCGTTATCGTCCTGAAAAATATCATAAGGAGCAGCGCCAGCGGGGAAAACAGCGCATAATATCCTGAAACAAGAGAAAATGCGGCAAAGGCACCCGACAGGATTATCCAGTTGTCGTTCTGCTCAACCGGGTCTGCAGGAGCCCGGTACCATATTATGAAGGAATATAACGAAAGGAAACTAAAAAAAAGACTGGCTATAAAGGGATGGTCCATAAGATACAGTCTTACGACAACAGGTGTTGAAATAGTAATAGTAACGGCAAAAAGCGCTATCTTGCGGTGGAAAAACCTTCTTGTCATGGAGAATATACCGGCAGAAAGCACTATAAGCATAAGAAATGTAATAAGTTTTGAGACAGCGGTCCCGTAAACTAAAAGACCCAGAACCTGCAGCATACTCATCGCAGGCGGCAGGTTCATCACATAAGTATCGGGTGTTCTGAATATACCGCCATGCAGGACCAGTTGCTTTGCAGCAGCTAAAGATCCGGTAATAACGGCCTTTTCGAAAGGCGGGGCCAGTGCATTAATGAAAGCAGCGGCAAAACAGAAGACTATTATTATCAAAAAAACAGCTCCTGTAAAAGAAAACCGGTTATGTGAATGCTGTTTCCATTTACTATACAGGTTGCGGGCCCATACTGAAGAACCCTTAAATGTTAATATAACCAGACCGGCCAGCAGCATGTATATATATACCGGCCTGTAAAGTCCGAAAAAGCCTGCTATCATCATTATTACAGAGACTGCCCCTATACCCGCTCCGAAAGACATGCATAATTCTTCCAGGAATGTAACCGTATCCAACCGCAGTAATATCATGATTTTCCGGCCGGTACCGACAAAAACCGATGCCAGCACAGTAAAAGCCAACATGGTCTTGAACATACTGGCGACCGGCCACTGGTTCTTCGAGAAATAGAATACCGTCATACCCAGCGCCCACAGGCAGAAACCTGTAAAGAATATATCCCTGATGCGCTTTTTCACTTTAATGCACTGCCGGAAGGTACTGCTTTTTCAGGATACAAAAGCACCGGTTTTCCGTCCACATCTACTGCCAGCATCATCCCCCGGCTCTCTATCCCTCTGATAGTCCGCGGTTCAAGGTTCATGAGTACAGGTATCTGTTTACCTTTTATTTCTTCGGGAGTATAGGATAACGCTATGCCGGCTACAAGAGTCCTTTTCTCAGTTCCCGCATCAACTTCAAGTTTCAGCAGCTTTTCTGTTCCCTCGACCCTCTCGGCATTCACAATCTCGCAGGTCCTGATATCCAGCTTAACAAAATCATTAATACTTATATTATCCATTATTTCAGGTTTTACTCCTTTCCCTGTCTTTATCTCTTTTTGTTCATATCATACAAGATCACTCTGCTCCATTTTTCTTAAGGAAGCTTTTCATTTTTCCGGATACCGCCAGTTGAACAATCGATATTCCGGCGCCTTTTCTCACCTTGATATTAGCGCCTTTTTCGACAAGCAGTTTAGCCGCTTTAAGAGAATTCCTCATGACCGCCCACATAAGCGGAGTATAACCCTGCCCGGTCCTTATCTCGATGTCCGCTCCTTTTTCTATGAGTAATCCGGCCACCTTGTATGAATCATTGGCAGCAGCAGCTGTAAGAGCTGTTGCTCCATCCTGTCCTTTTGCATCTACTTCAGCTCCGTATTCTATCAACAAAGAAGCGGTCTCCGGGAAATCCTTGCTCGCTGCCCAGATAAGGGCATTATCTCCTATTTCTGTTCTTTTATCCATTCTGGCTCCCTTATCAAGGAGCAGGCGCGCTACCCGGACAGAATTACTGAAAGCCGCAGCAATCAGCGCTGTTCCGCCGTTTTCTTCAGTATCATCTATTTTAGCTCCTTTTTCAAGCAGTAATCCCGCAACTTCTGCGGAATTACCCAAAGCCGCATATATAAGCGGTGTCCGGCCGCCCTGATCCTTTGTATTGGGATTTGCTCCTTTTTCAAGGAGCAACTGTGCAATAGCGAGTCTCCCGCCATTTGCCGCATACATAAGGGGGGTCTCTTTCAACTGATTCCTGGCATCAGCTTCAGTTCCTTCAGCAAGGAATTGCGCTGTCTTTCTCAGATTACCCGTCTTAACAGCATTAAAAAGCTTTAAATTCAATGACATTACTTATTTTATGTAGCGGAAAACCCTATTTTAAGTATTTAACAGCAGAAATATCGGTACGGGCTATTTTCCACTCACCTGTTTTTTTCTTGAGTAAATGGTATCCCGTGATCCTGTTGTTCCTAAACGGAGGCCCGTTTATTTTTCTCGTTGCCTGGACAAAAAGCACCTTTGCCATAGTTTCGCTCTTGCTTATAACTTTAATGTACTCCATCCTATATTCCAGATCATAATTCTGAAAAGCAGGTTCAAGCGCCGGTGGAATATCTATATAACTGGGGGACTCTTTATCCATTGTAGCTAATATGCCCTTAATATCTTCATTCCTGTAAGCATTCATATTATCCTTTATGACTTTTATTACTTCTTCATCAGTATCCAGGTTAGGATCCTCTTTAGGTGTCCCGCATCCGGAAAGAAGCGGCAATATAACAGCAATCAGAAAAATATTCCTTAATTTCATATCAGTATACCTTCCTTACTTATCTATAAACCTGTATTGAAGGGCTTCTCTCACATGCCCTTCTGTTATTTCTTCGGCGCCTTCCAGGTCAGCAACAGTCCTTGCCAGCTTTATCACTTTATTATAGCCTCTTGCCGAAAGAGCGCAGCTGTCAACTGCCCGGGAAAGAAGCATCCGCACATCATGTGACAGCGGGCAGGTCTTCTCCATGACCTTTGCGTTCATATCACCGTTACAGAAAACTCCCGGTTCATCCGCAAATCTTTCAACCTGCTTCCGGCGGGCGGCAACTGCCCTGGACCGTATTGCCGCGGAATCTTCTCCTTTTTCCATGTTTTCAAGATCCGTGCGTTTTACCTGCGGGACATCAATATGTATATCTATCCTGTCTAATATCGGCCCGGATATTCTTGACCGGTATTTTTTTATCTGATTATAAGTACACGTGCATTCCTTTCCCGGCACTTCATCATATCCGCATGGACACGGATTCATCGCTGCTATAAGCATAAACCTTGCCGGGAATGTAACAGATTCGGATGCTCTGGACACAGTGATATAACCTTCTTCGAGCGGTTGCCGCAATACTTCTATCACTCTTCTTTTAAACTCGGGGAATTCATCAAGGAACAGAACACCTCTGTGCGCAAGTGATATTTCTCCCGGCCTTGGGATACTGCCGCCGCCGACAAGAGCCACATCAGAAATTGTGTTATGCGGAGACCTGAACGGCCTGATCGAACATATAGGATCATCCGGTTCCAGACTTCCGGCTACCGACTGTATGACTGTAACCTCTATGGCTTCCTCAATTGTGAGAGGAGGAAGTATTGTTGTCAACCGCCGCGCAAGCATAGTTTTTCCCGCTCCCGGGGGACCGCTCATAAGCACATTATGGCCGCCGGCCGACGCTATCTCCATTGCCCTTTTGGCAAAATACTGGCCTTTTATGTCACTGAAATCCACACTATTATCAACATTTTTCACGAAACCCGCATTTATGTCCATTTTGTACGGTTCTATATCGGTCTTTCCGTTAATATAATCCACTGCAGCAGCAAGATCTTTAACCGGTATGACATCTATTCCGCCTACCGCGGCCGCTTCCTTGACATTTTCTTCAGGAACAAGGATCTTTCGATACCCGCTTTTCTTCAGCTTCATTGCTATGGGTAGCATTCCGCATATGCGGCGCAGCCTGCCGTCAAGCGATAATTCTCCGGCGCATCCCATGCCTTTGCCAAGTGCGCCTTTTTTCAGTACACCGGATGCCTCAAGAATACCCAGCGCGATCGGAAAATCGAAAGCGGACCCCTCTTTTTTTACATCAGCCGGAGCAAGATTTACTGTTATTTTTTTTACAGGGAACTCATATCCGGAATTTTTTATCGCAGCATTGATACGGTTTTTACTTTCAATTACAGCCTGATCAGGCAATCCTACTGTAGTATAGGACGGGAGGCCCCTTCTTATATCGACCTCGACGGTCACGGGGTAGGCGTCTATTCCCATAACAGCAAAACTTTTCCCTATACTTACAGCCATAATTGAATTATTAGCATAAAACAAGACAGCCTGTCAACATAGAGTGAACGGCCGGTAATAGAGCATATTATTACCGGGAAAATTGTAAAAAACTGATGTATCCGACGCCCTCGCGCCGGCTTATAGTTCACTACTCTCTTTACAATTATGTGTTCCCCTTAGATTCCATTAAGCAGATAAATACCATCCCCTCTTGGTGATTTACTTTCATTTTCAGATCTTTCAAAAAGATGCTTTGATAGGTTTTTAGCTGTTAGTTGTATGTGTTTTTCTATTTATCAAACAATCCGGCAACCCCACAGTTCTTAAGAGATTTAATGCCTTAGGGGATTAGCCTATTTTCCACCGCCATCATTATTTTAGGGCGGTTTTAATGCTACGCATTAATTAAGAGTAAGAATGACCGAAAATCAATATATTATTGGTTTTCGTGTCATAGTATATGAATGATTATAAGTTTCTGGGGTATGCACTTGACGCAAGTTCCACGACGATGTCTTTTTTCGACCCATAGACGAGACGCTTGTGTTATGTGCATAGCCCTGATAAGTTTTTTAGGCTGGCAGTGGAAAAACCGCTATTTTAAGTATACTGCATAATCGATGAGAATTTCTTTCTGTAGCTTTCATCATAAACCAAGTCCGTCTCCGTTTTTTCAAATACTTACAGTTATTCCATCTTTTATCTTTATTCCAACAAACAACTATGTGATTACCATAAAGGTCATTATATTCAATCATTATGTTTGTAACATTCGACCATTGCAAAGTAGATTATGTGGCATCCTTACCTTCGAAAATCGACTACATAATGATTCCCGTAGACATCGTTATATGCCATGCTTATATTATATACGCTTGTCCAAACAATGTCTTGTTTAGTCAAGGTGTGTTCAGTAATATCATTTGTAACCATTGGTGAATCATATACCCGGTCGCCCGCCCCCGGCCCATTAATCTGTACCATTATACTCTCTATAAAAGCCGTAGGCGTAATATTTGAAGAAGAATCGTTTGGTATTCTGTAAACCCAATTGACATTATTGATTGTTCCATTGCTGTTACGGCTCACAGTAGGGACAGCAACAACTATTCTGGAGCTTGCCTGACTTTGATCTGGGATTGAAAAAGTAAGAACTTCCCCCCCGTTAGTTAGTGTAAACTTATATTCACCTGATGTAGGTATGGGAGAGGGAGAAGAACCAAGATCTGAATATATGCTATACATAATCAGGCTCGAATTATTCGATTCTGAGCATGTTACATTTGTAATACCAGGCCCCGTAACCGTAGCGCCGCCAGAATCTGTAGTACCTTCCGAACATATTGTTACGTTGTGGAATTGCATGGTTACCGTGCTGTTAATAATAGGGGTATAAACACCATTAAAATTACCTGCGTTAATTCCATAAGCAATAAATGAACGATAAAATTTATTTTCCAGAATATCTATTACTCCATTACCATCTACATCCGGATTTTTTACTACAGACGCAAACATCCCATTACACTGACCTATGGCTATCTGCTCGGCGGCACTAAAAGGAAGTTCATCCCCTAATGGATTATGTTCCGGCTCTACACTGGTTCCGGATGTAGTGAGTATTTGAAAATCGATTGTATCTACTCCATCGCTTATCTTGGTTAATGGGATTGAATCAATTCCGTTCTTTAATGTGAGATACCCCAAATAGTTGTCATTGACACCGGCAAATATCAATCCTACGGGAGTACCGGTTTCAACTTCTATTGAAAAACTACCGTTAGATACGCTAACAACATTGTGCCAATTACCAAAAAATACAATTGCTTTAGAAACAGTTTCCGCGCTTATTTCAAGTTCCATACTAGAAGACATATTCGCAGAAGCGAATTCCCCTTTAAGTGTGTATGTCTGTGCCATTTCCGCTTTTATCTCTCTTACTTTCTCATCCAATTCTTTTACCTTCTTCTTTACTGCGCCGGTCATACCGAAGCTTAAACCGGCAGCAATTAAATTTGAACAGACAAAAATGCTTATCGCAAAAACTGAAAATATTTTTTTAAGTTTCATTTTAATTACCTCATTTTCCCGAAATAGTAGTAAATACCAAAATTAACCACATACTCCAGCCCGGTGACACTTTCGGAAGTGTCTTTGTCCCTGAGTGACAGAAGGGCAGGACCAAAATCCATTTGAAAAGAGAATCTTTTGGTAAAGAAATACTCCCCGCCGACAAATAATTCCCCGGTGAATCCGGTTCCTTCGCTGTCCTCGCCCACGAACGAAACAAAGCCCGCTTCCAGCCCCGTAAAAGGTATGAGTTTCTTTTCGGGGCTAAAGTAATAATACCCCCTTAAGCCGCCGACAAAAATGTCTTTCTCAATCTGGCATTTA
>JBDRKX010000037.1:0-2278 GCA_043813605.1 Elusimicrobiota bacterium
CTTTCGCGCTGTTTATGGTATCCTAACTTCCTGAGGAATTCATCCGAAGGCGCTTTAGCGCCATGGTCACATTCAGGACAGAGAATAGCGTTGACGCCATCCTTGGGAGTTACTACAAACTCTTCATAGCATTCACTGCAGATAATGCGGAAGGGTTTTTGCCATGGTGTAGCAGCAAGAGTAAGAGTCTTTTTACTGCGCTTCTGAATCTTGATTGACTGCGTCCTTCCTGATTTGGATTTTTTCTCTGTCATAACGATTCTCCTGGATTCTCCTGAGTAAGAGAATTAAGCAATTATGTTATATTATGGATATAGGTTCATCAAATCAAGCTTTTTTTCTGAAATTAAGATGGAGTAATTATCCGCTGGCGGAAGAAACCGTCTGGTATTGAAGCGTATATAGTTTTTCATAAAGACCTTTTTTTGCAAGGAGTTCTTCATGTTTTCCTTCTTCTACAAGCTCTCCGTTGTGCATAACAAGGATTCTGTCAACCTTTTTTATAGTTGAGAGACGATGCGCAATTATTATGGAGGTGCGTCCTTCCATTAAATTGAACAAACCTTCCTGAAGTAATTGTTCAGTATGGGTATCAGTGCTTGAGGTAGCTTCGTCAAGGACGAGAATTTTAGGGTCGAAGGCAAGTGCGCGTGCAAAAGAGAGAAGCTGGCGTTCACCTGTTGAGAAGGTTGCTCCGCGCTCCTTGACTTCATGTTTATATCCGTCCGGCAATTTTTCAATAAATGAATCGGCTTTTACACAATGCGCAGATTCAACGACTTGTTCATTGCTGATGTCAGTATTGCCCATGCGGATATTCGACTCAATATTGCCGGAGAAGATAAAGACATCCTGCATGACAACGCTGATATTTGACCGCAGTTCTTTGAGGTTAAAATCTTTTATATTAACCCCATCTATCAGGATAGTGCCTTGCTGCGGTTCATAGAGCCGCGTGAGCAGGCTTATAACTGTAGTTTTGCCTGATCCCGTGTGCCCGACAATAGCTATTTTTTCGCCTTTTTTTATTTTGAAAGAGATATTTTTAAGAATAGGATGCTCTCCGTCATAAGAAAAATGCACGTTCCTGAATTCGATATTGCCGGATATATTTGAGATGTTTTGGGGAATTTCCGGATTTTTGATATCTACGGGAGTATCCATCAGCATAAAGATTCGTTCAGAAGATGCCATAGCGGACTGGAGTATATTGTATTTGTCGCTCATATCCTGAATAGGTCGGAAAAACATCTGTATATAAGTAAGGAACGCGACAAGCCCGCCGAGAGTCAGATTTTCACGAATAACCTCACCGCCGCCATACCAGATAATAATTGCAACTGCTGATGCTGACAGGAAGTTAATCATCGGCTGAAAGACAGCGAAGGTGATAATTTGTTTGAAGTTTGCGATATAATTATCATGATTTATTTCATCGAATTGGTCGAGATTTCTTTTTTCACGGCGGAAAAGCTGCACAACTTTCATCCCCGTGATATTTTCCTGCAGGTAAGCGTTTATACGCGCTATTTTTACTCTGACTTCGCGGAATGCTTCTCTCACTTTTTTGCGGAATATTATAGTGACATATATCATAAAGGGCAGAACAGAAAATGAGACAAGGGACAGTCTCCAATTAAGCCTGAGAACTACGATAAGCACTCCGCCTAATATAAAAAAATCCTTGAAAAGGTTGACCATAACTCCGGTAAAAGCCTCGCTGAGGCTCTGTGTATCGTTCGTAACCCGTGTGACAAGCCGCCCTACCGGATTTTTATCAAAGAAAGAGAGTGACAGTTTCTGCAAATGAGAAAACAAGTCCGCACGGATATCATATATTACTTTTTGCCCGATATAGGTAAGTAAAATCCCATGGAAAAACGACAGAACGAAGATTCCTCCGACTGCGCAGAGAAGCAGCTTAAAGAGTCCGATAACACCGGATAAATCTTTTTGTCTCAGGACAAAGATATCATCAATCTGGATAGACTTTCTTTTTTCATACTCAACAAGACAGAAATTTCCCGTGCCATGAAACAGTTCAGGGTATTTTTGCAGCACCTTATCAAATTTTTCTTTTTCTTGAGCTGATAATCCTTTTGGGTCTAATATAATATATCTGGTTTTATTCATCAACCCGAGATGTTCGAGTTGTGCAGCATCTTTTCCATCAAATGATTTCAAATCTGTATCTTTAACAGCAAAAGAACTTTCATCTAACGGAATCAAGTGGTTAGTGTATTTCATTAATATGTCTGTTCCAGCCTGAGAAGGCGGG
>JBDRKX010000038.1:0-18105 GCA_043813605.1 Elusimicrobiota bacterium
GATGAATGAAGATAAACTGCTTGAGTGGGAAATGGTACACGGTTATTATTACGGAACTCCCAGGGATTTTATTGAAGAGAATCTCAACGAAGGGAAATATATTATGCTTGATATCGATGTAAAAGGAGGAATGCAGATAAAGGAGCAATATCCGGAATCTGTTACGATATTTATTAAGCCGCCGTCAATGGAAGAACTTGAAAGAAGAATAACAGACAGGAAACAGGACTCTGAATCCGAGATCAGAAAGAGACTTAACAATTCAAAAAAGGAAATGGAAAAAGCACATGATTTTGATTATGTTATAGTTAATAATAGACTGGAAAATGCGCTGGAAGAGTTAAAATGTATAATTATGGAAAAACAAAGAGTTAATTCATAAAGGGAGGCATCGTGAAAGAGAGTACTAAAGAAAAACTGTATGATAATGTAGAAGATGTCTGGGGATTTGTTAAGAAAGCAAGTGCGATGTATAAAGAAGCTTTCAGAAAAACTTCTAAGATCGGTCAAGCGCCGAAAATAGACGATATAATAGAACTTGCAATTCTCGCCGAAGATTTTGAAATTCCCGAAATAGACGAAGAAACCTCAAAAGCGGAAGAAGCTGAGGCGGCGGAAGCTAAGGTGAAGGCTGCAAAGGCAAAGGTTGCTAAGCTGAAGGTTATCAAGGCGAAGCCCGCTAAGGCGGCGGTAGCTACTAAGTAGATAAAAGTAACGGCGACCGGCCGTTACAGGAAAAACAGATAGATAAAATGGCAAATATAATAATCGGTATCTCGGGAGGAATAGCCGCGTACAAATCAGCCTACCTGGCATCAGGTATGGTCCGCAGGGGATTTGATGTCAGGGCCGTTATGACTGACGGAGCGTGCCGGTTCATAACTCCGCTTACGTTCAAAGGGCTTACCGGCAACAGGGTATACACATCTCTTTGGGATGAGGCTGCGGACAAAGATCACACGGCGCTTTCAGAATGGGCGGATACCATGATCGTCGCACCTGCGACAGCTAATGAAATAGCAAAATTCGCGAATGGAATTGCCGACAATCTTCTGAGTACGCTTATACTGGATTTTACCGGCCCGGTGTTCCTCTGCCCCGCAATGCATGAGAACATGTGGAACAATCCCGCAAACAGGAAGAACATTGAATTCTTAAAAGAGAACCGTTATTACATTATAGGTCCGGAGAAAGGGAATCTTGCAGGTGGGAAAACGGGTGAAGGGAGAATGACCGAACCGGAAACTATAATCAGCACGATCGAAACCATCCTCAATAAAGAATATCCCGCTATAATTAAACAATAAGGCCATGAGGCTGGATGGTGTAAAAATACTTATCACAGCTGGCCCTACAAAAGAAAAATGGGACACTGTCAGGTATCTTACAAACCGTTCGTCAGGCAGGACCGGCTTGTCGATCGCAAAGAAAGCCTGCGAAAAAGGCGCCCTGGTAACTGTTGTTTCATGCATGGAAGAACATGATGTCCCGGGTGTGAAACATGTACATGCGGAAAGTGCTGCTGATATGTATACGGCAGTCAGGGATATCATAAAGGACTTCAGGATATTCATCAGTGCTGCTGCAGTCTGTGATTTTAAACCGGTAGCGGTTAACGGAAAAATTAAAAAAAGATCCGGTGTTCCTGTGATCAAACTTGAGAGGACAGTTGATATACTCGAATGGGCAGGCAGGGAGACAGAAGGGAAGGTCATCGTGGGATTCTCACTTTCTGACAGTATCGATATCGAAAACGGACAAAAAAAGATGAAAGATAAGAACTGTTCAATCATGGTTGTTAACGATACCTCCAATATGGGCAGCAGCCAAAGAAAGACGTTTGTCCTTATAAGCGGTACGGACAGGGAAGAATATAATGATCTGAGCCTTGATGAGACTGCGGAGGTGATACTGAAAAAATGCGAAGTGCTATTGGAAAAGAGTTAAATAAATATCTGTCGTTACGGAGAGATACGGGAGAAACCGGGTTCTGGGCGGATGAAAAAAAAGCCGCTAAAGGCTCTTCGGATCGTACAGTATCCCTTGAAGGCGAATTTTCTGATCTTGAAAGACAGGTAAAAAACTGCCGCAGATGCCGGCTGGGTGAATATAGGCTTAACGCCTGTTTCGGAAACGGGAACCGTTCATCGCGGATCATGTTTGTGGGTGAAGGCCCGGGATTTGAAGAAGATCATAGGGGTGAAGTATTTGTAGGGCGTGCCGGTAAACTCCTCGACAAGTTCATACAGGATAAACTGGGCCTTTCGCGTTCCGACGTGTTCATTACAAACATAGTAAAATGCCATCCCATGAAAGACCCCTCAAACCCGGATAAAAGGGGTAATGACCGGCCGCCTTCGAAAGACGAAGTAGAGAGCTGTATCGGATTTCTCGTCCGGCAGGTGGAACTCGTAAAACCTTCACTGGTGGTTACGCTGGGTTCGCCTGCATCAAAAACTATACTGAAAACCGAACAGGGGATATCAAGGCTCAGGGGAAGGTCATACGATATAATGTTCGGGGGAACCGGTATTAAAGTAGTACCTGCTTATCATCCGGCATATCTTTTGAGGAATGCTTCCAAAATTGGGGAAATGGCGGAAGATTTCAGTATGATAAAATCGATGCTGTGAATTATTACAGTGTAGCGCTTTCAATACCGGTACTTAAACTGTTTTATTATTCATGCGATGATGAACTGGAAACAGGCTGCAGGGTAAAAGTACTTTTCGGCCGGTCTTCCAGGATGGGGTATATAATTCAGAGACTCGATGGAAAACCCGATGTGGGTTATCCTATAAAGCTGGTCAAAGAAATTGTTGACCGGCACAGTCTGATCTCACCGGAACTGATGACCCTGGCTTCGATGATGAGTGAATACTATATCACCGGGATAGGAGAGATACTTGCCTCCGTGCTGCCTGCAGCGCTCAGGCCTTTAAAGAGAGATACGCCGGCCGGCACCGGTTCCGCAGCGGGAGTGACTGAAAGCCCCTATGTGCTGATGAGTGAGCAGGAAAAAGCGCTCGAGCCCCTTATCAGAAAGATAAGGACTGGCGGTCATGATAAATTCATGCTCTACGGCGTAACAGACAGCGGCAAAACGGAAGTATACATACGCGTTATTTCGGAACTTGTGAGCCGCGGCAGACAGGCGGTGATGCTTGCTCCTGAGATAGCGATAACGTCCCAGTTAAAGGAGATGTTTGAAAAAAGGTTCGGTCCTGACAGGGTGGCCGTATGGCATAGCAGGATAACGCCCGGAAGGAAGATGGATTATATACGACGGATGCGTTCAGGCAGGCTTGATGTACTGATAGGCCCCCGGTCGGCTGTTTTTGCGCCTTTTAAAGATCTCGGTGCAATAATAATAGATGAAGAACAGGACCCTTCATACAAGAACAACAGTCTTCCGTACTATGACGCAAGATGGGTTGCTGAAAGAAGGTGCGAGATAGAAGATGCCGTGCTGATACGGGGGAGCGCGACACCTTCCGTGGAGACTCTCTACCGCGCTGAAAAAGGCGAGATGGTATATCTTCATATATCGGAAAGGATACACCAGGAGGATTCTCCGGAGATGGTCGTTGTCGATATGAAACGGGAATATAAAAGGAGCCGGAAAGGCGCGATATTCTCAAAATACCTGCTTGATGAACTCGCAAATACGATAAATAAAAAAAGACAGAGCATAATATTTCTTAACAGGCGGGGTTATGCTCCTGCCGTACTGTGCAGTAAATGCGGTGATAGCATAAAATGTCCCGAATGCAACAGTATACTTGTGTATCATGCAGACCCCGGCAGGCTGGTCTGCCATATATGTGACCGTAAGACCGCTGTGCCGGCTGACTGTCCTTCGTGCGGCGGGGTGATTTTCAGGTACCTGGGCGCGGGTACGGAAAGGGTGGAGAATGCCTTGAAAGAAATTTTTCCCGATGCGCGTATTATCCGTATGGACATGGATTCGACATCAGGAAAAGGGTATGTGGAAAAGGTTTTCAGGGAGTTCAAGCAAGGCGGGTATGACATACTTGTCGGGACACAACTTATTGCGAAAGGATGGGATTTTTTGAACGTGGATCTTGTGGGGGTTATAAACAGTGACATCGGTTTGATGGTACCGGATTTCAGGGCGGCTGAAAAGATATATGCGCTCCTCCGACAGGTGGAAGGCAGGACAGGGAGGGGCATAAACCGGGGTAAAGTCATAGTGCAGACATCAAATCCCGGACATTATGCCATAGAGATGCTGTCAAAAAAGGATTACCGTAAATTCTATAATAAGGAAATAGAGATCCGCAGGGATACCGGTTTTCCGCCTTTTTCGAGACTTATTAAGATCGTCAGCTCTCACAAATACGAGAAGACAGCAAAGAGTATTATTTACAGGATCTCAGATTTTATTGCTGCTGAATGCAGAGATGTTCAGCTGCTCGGTCCGGCGCCTGCGCCTGTACTTAAGACAAGGGGATTGTGCCGGTGGCAGCTCCTCTTAAGACATCCTGAAGACAGTGACATCAAGGAAAAACTGACGGCACTACTTGAAGGAAATAAAATATCGGGTAAAATAAGGATTGATGTGGATCCGCAGGAAATGATATGAAGATAGTTTATTATCCTGATTCCAGTTTAAGAAAAAAAACAGTGAAGATCACTGATGAGGATATTGACAGTCTGTACCAGGAACTTATTACGGGGATGATAAATTATGACGGCATAGGCCTGGCAGGCCCGCAGATAGGTATAAACAAGAGTGCTGCCGTTATCTCTAATAACGCGGATAATTCCCTTGTAAGGCCGCTGTTACTTGTAAATCCCGAAATACTGGAGTCATCGGGGGAACAGACTATGGAAGAAGGATGTCTCAGTGTGATAGGCGTGAACGCGGACATCACTAGGTCTTACAGGATCAAGGTGGAACACGGTAAAGACGGGGAAAGGAAACAGCTGGAGGCTGAAGGACTACTGGCTGTTATTATCCAGCATGAAGTAGATCATCTTAACGGTATACTGTTCCCGGATCATCTGAAATTCTTTAAAAGATTATGGTGTTTTTTCAAGGCAAGGCTGAACAAGTTTAAAAAAAGGAAGTCTCTTTGAATACGGAAAATAAACTAAAAGCAGTGTTTGTTTCCGGTACTGATACGGGCTGTAAGTTTATCAGTGAGATAGAAAAACTGGATTTCCTGGATATGGTACTGGTTGTTACCGGCCCGGACAGGCAGTGTGGAAGAGGCAGGAAGATCAAACAGGCGCCTGTTGCGGAATACTGCGGACTGAAAGAACAGGCTGTATTCCAGCCTGAGGACATAAATTCCGGATCATCTGTAACAAGGCTCACTGAGTCGGGTGCGGACATCGCCGTAGTCGTGGATTACGGACAGATACTTGCAGGGGAAGTGCTTGGCATATTCGGGCGGGGCGCTTATAATCTCCATTATTCCATACTCCCGGATCTGAGGGGGCCCGAACCGGTAAGATGGGCTCTTTTGAAAGGTTACAGGGAGACCGGCGTAACACTTATGAAAATGGATGAGCGCATAGATACCGGCAGTATGATATCAAAAAGTCTGATAACAATTGAAGAAACGGATGATTACGGGATACTTAAAGATAAACTCACAGGCGAGGCTGTAAAAATGCTCACAGGATTTTTAGAATCGTTACATAGCGGTATGAAAACAGCTGCCATATCCCAAAAACCTTTGGAAAATATGTCTTATGCGGGAAAACTCGATCCCGCAATATATCATGCCGACTGGTCACTGCCGGCGGAGGAACTGTTTAACAGGATAAGGGCATTGAGCCCGGCTCCGGCATGCCGTTCTTCCATAAGCGACAGGATGATAAAGATAATGTCAGCCGGATTGTGTGTCGAAGTCGAAGGTACACCGGGAACGGTGACTGAGGTAAGCAGGAACAGTTTTACGGTCGCCTGTGCCCACGGCGGTATCAGTATACTCCGGTTACAGCCGGAAGGGAAGAGGGTAATGGAAACTGCTGAGTTTCTTCTCGGTAATCCGCTGGAACCCGGACAGAAAATGAGGGAGACCGGAAAGATATGAAAAAAGTAAGGAATAATATGCTGGCGGTTTCGGCATTTTTACTGATAACCGGCATGTGTGGTCTGCTCCTGTTAGAGAGTATCCCGGCATCTGTTACAGGGATTATTCTTCTGGTATTGGGACTTCTCGGCATATCAATCGTTACGGGATCATACAGGTATTTTCCCTTACCGGGTGCGTTGAAAAGGACGCTTCTTTTCAGCCTGATGCTCAGGATATCGCTCTTGTCAGGGCGGATCTTCGGGATAGATCCTGAAACCGTTATGCAGTATTTTATAGATTATAACAACAGGATGGAGAAAGGGCGGACAGGGAGCGTCCTTCTGCTTCTGCCCAACTGTATACAGAATTCCGAATGCAATAAAGACCTCCTGTCTGATATATCGAATTGCGCCGCATGCGGAAGATGCCAGGTCGGGGAAATACTTGAACTTATAGGTTCAAAAGATATCAAAGTCATACTTGTCGGCGGCGGAAGGCTTGCTATGCAGAAAGTAAAGGAAACCGCTGCCGGTATTGTCATAGCAGTTGCCTGCGAAACCGAACTTGTAGACGGCATAAGGGCGGTCGTTAACAGCCCCGTATGGGCAGTGAACAATCTTAGACCTGAAGGGCCGTGCAGGAACACAAAGGTTAATATAGAAGAATTGAAGTCATATATAGGAAAATGTCCCGTTTGCCGTTGAAAAGTATAGTATCATCAATTTTGTTTTTAATGTCTGTTCTGGTATTTTCTAATGATACGGCAGCAGGAAAGGATGTATCCAACATGAAAAATAATATCAAAGTAAAAGATATGCCCAATGGCCTAAAGGCCGCCGTGTGGGAAGACCACAGGTCGGATGTGGTTGAAATAAGGCTGTATGTGAAGACAGGAAGCGTATACGAACAGGAATTCTCCGGTTCGGGTATATCCCATTTCCTTGAACATGTAGCTTCTGAGGGGCCTACAGGAAAAAGAACAAAAAAAGAAGTTGATGACCTGATGAAGAAGTTCGGGGATGCCTATAACGCATATACGTCAAAAGACCATACCTGTTATCATGTTACTACGGTGAGAGAATACGGTATGGAGGCGGCTGCGCTCCTCGGAGAACTTGTTTTCGATAACATCATCAACGAAGAGGCGTATAAGCGGGAAAAGGGGGTCATACTCAGGGAAATAGAAAAATCCGATGAAGAACCCAATAGGTATATGTACAAACTGGAGAGTGAGAACCTGTATACCGTACACCCGGCAAGATTTCCCGTAATAGGATACCGTGAACTTTTTGAAAAGATATCCTTAGATAATCTCGTGTCGTACTACAGGACAAAATACACACCGAATAATGCTGTACTGGTTATAGGGGGCGATGTAGATACAGCTGAAACATTTGATTTTATCAGCAGGACATACGGAGTATATGAAAGGAATTTCTATACCATACCGGCATTGCCGGCGGAACCTTCTGTCTTGAGTATGCGGGAGAGTACGGGACAGATGGATGTTGACGGGGCATACCTTAATATGTCGTGGCTTACGATACCGCTTGACCATCCTGACCTCTACGCGCTGGACCTTTTGAGCGAAGTGCTGAGTTCCGGCAGGAATGCCATACTTAACAGGGTATTGAAAGAAGAAAAAGAGATCGTAAATAAAACAGATTCGTATTCCAATACGCCTGTTTACGGTAAAGGACAGTTTACGATAACAGCGCGCTTAAAAGCCGATGCCGTTTATGAGGCAGAAAACGCGATACTGGATATTATCTCAGGTATCCGTGACAAAGGGATAAATCAGGATGACCTGGAAAGGGCAAAAAAACTTGCTGTCTCGTCATATCTGTTCAGTATGACATCCGTGTCCGGTAATACATCGAGAATAGGGATGGACCTGATATCAACGGGGGATCCGGATTATTCCCGGGAATATGTAGAAAAGCTGAACCGCGTCAGCAGGGAAGATGTGAAAAACGCGGCCCTTCTTTACCTTACTCCGCAGTATGTAAAAACTGTCGTACTGCCTGTTGAAGAAGAAGAAATCACTGCCGGCAGTTCCCGGGATACGGAAATGGTTCCCGAGAGCATTGTCCTGAATAACGGTATCAGGGTTATCCTTACCAGGATCGCCGGGATATCCGTTATAGAATATACCGTGTTTTTAAAAGGCGGGCAGACTTATGACGGTGTTTACAAAAAACCCGGCCTTTCCAGTTTCCTCGGTTCGGCCATGTCCAGGGGCACGCTTAAAAGATCAAGGGAAGAGCTGGCGGACGAGTTCGAGAAAAGAGGAGCGGGGTTCTCTACTTCTTCGGGTAACAACACGTTCTACCTTAAGGCGGAATCATTGAAAGAAGATTACAGGGAGATACTGCGTCTTTTAAAAGAGATACTGATGGAACCGGCTTTCGACGATGAAGAGATGAGAAAACTGAAAAAGTTCACCGTACAGGCGATAGAACAGCAAAAGGACAGCTGGCAGAAAGAAGCTTATCTGAATTTCAAAAAACACATCTTTCCGGAAGACACACCTTATACGGAGAGCGAACTGGGCACAGCCGGCGTTGTCGAGGATATAAAAAGGGAAGATCTGATAGAGATCCACAGCGGGTTTTTTGTGCCGGGCAATATGGTGGTGTCGATCGCGGGTGATTTTGAACCGGAAAAAATGAAAGATGAAGTAAAGAAAATATTCTCCGGTATCATTGGTACGGGAAAAGAAATTCCCGATTACAAGGAGAGTATTTTAAAGACACCCGTCGCCGTTACCGAAAATTACAAGACAGGCAAAGACATGGCGGTTGTCTTCCGCGGGTATCCTACTGTCATCCTGACGGAAATCGGGGAGAGGGTAGTGCTGGACATAATAGACGCGGTCATATCGGGACACGGGTACCCGGGCGGGTGGCTCCATGAAAGGCTAAGGGGAAAAGAACTCGTTTATGTAGTACATGCGTATAACCTTAATCTCATAAAGTCAGGGTGTTTTGCAATGTTCGCGGCTACAAACCCGGCTCAGCTCGAAGAGACGCTGGATGTGATAGACGGTGTTTTTAATGACCTGGTCAGCGGGAAATACACTAAAAGCGAGATCGAAACCGCCAAAAACCAGATAATGATAATGGACAGGGTGGAAAAACAGTCGCCGGGAGCGATAGCCGAGGGTTTTGCGTTGAACGAGGTATTCGGTTTCGGTTACGATTTTGATAAAAAGTATATCGAGATGATCAGGAATACTACGCGCGAAGATATCGACCGTGTGGTAAAAAAATATTTTTCCGATCAGGAACCTGTTACAGTAATAACTTCTCCCGCGCGCTGATATATCAGCGCGCTTTATACATCGCTATTCCTGAGGGTACTTTGGGATAGAAGAAAGTCGATTTTCTCGGCATTGTAAGGCCTTTATCGGATACTCCCGTTATGTCACTGAACTCCGGCGGGTTCAGCGCGAATCCAAGCTGGTATTTTCCTTCTCGAACCGGTTTGAATATCTCTTCAATATCCGTGTCGCCGGAAAAATAATGTATGTAATCGCCGCTTTTTATCTTATCCTCGTCAAGCCCGAGAAAAGGCTCAAGTATGGAGTTGTGAAGCAGTTCAACATCAAGCGCGGCGTTGTTCTCTTTCGGGGTCAGGACATAATATGTATCGCAGAGGAACATCCCGATGGACCCTTTAGGCGGCGCTTTGGGGATGCCGGCATGTTTGTCAACAGAAAAGAGTGATCTGACCTTTTCAGGGAGCGCCCCTGTAATAGCGGGGTCCAGATCTTTGATGAGCCTGTGGTAGGGAAGTATCGTGATCTCGGAGTCCGGTACTATGAACATCAGCGTATATTCAAAAGTGTCTTCTCCGGCAGACGATGCAGCAGAGTTCCGGCAGAAATTCCTGAAATCGAGCATGGTCTGGTATCTGTGATGGCCGTCGGCGATGTAAAGATGTTTTTCTTCTATCATTGAGAGGATGTCAGTGTTTTCGGAAAAAAAGAGCCTGTTGCGGATCGATCCGGGAAAAACACAGTCATACAGGAGCGTCCCGCCAGAACTCTTTTCATCGGTTATCATGCCGGAAACCGTGCTGTCAGTATCATTGAAAACCACGAAGATCGAACCGATGTTCAGACCGGTACTCTTTGTGAGCTTGAACCTGTCAGTGATAGGCCCTTTTTTTGTCTTCTCGTGCGGCCTTATCTTATCATAGGTCTCGTCCAGTTTTACCACAGCGAGTATTCCTGTACGGGAAGAGCCGCCCCATGATTGTTCCAGTATATAGATACCTTCTTTTGCGTCTTCTATTAGCGTTCCGTTATCGATAAAATTTTTTAATACCGAAGCGGCGTTCTCGTATTTACTGTCTCCTTCACCTTCGGGTTTCTGTATATGCACTATATTATAAGGATTTGACCTCAGTTTACTATCGGTGTCGTCTCCGTAGTTGAATACATCATACGGCGGCGCAATGCAGTTCTCTATTTTAACCATATCCGAATTAAACCGTATTCCCTTAAAATGTTTTATAATGTTCATATTGCACCTTCTATTATTTTTTTATTCAGTTTAAAAACCAGCATGTAATGTGATTATATATATCTTTAATTATTTCAACAAACTTCTTAAAAAAGCAATAACGTTTCGTATCCCTGCGGGAATGCCTGCCCGCAGAATATTATATTTGATTCGTGCCGGTGTCATATAAAACATCCAATATCCTAGTTTTTGCAGAAAGATAAGGTCTTTTTTCTTCAGGTCGTTCACGTCAATGACAGAATTAGCGTATCTTGTATAATGTACGGGGTTCTGTGTTAATAACTTGATGCCACCTTCTCCTCTTTTTGCCATATCGAAGAATTCTGTTCCGGGAAAAGGAGTTGCAATATTAATATACATTTGTTTGCATTCCTTTAAATTTCTGGCAAATCGAAGAGTTTCCATGGCTGTTTTTTTAGTTTCATAAGGAAGACCGATCATTATTGAACCGCGTGTTTCCACTCCGAGTTTAGATGCAATTCTATAAGCTCTTTTAATATCTGTAAGAGTTATACCTTTTTTTGTCTTTTTCAGAATTTCAGGATTGCCGCTTTCAATACCGACAGACATTCTTGTTAATCCTGATTCTTTCATCAGTGACAGCAATTCCTCATCAATGATATTTGCTCTTGTTACCATTTCCCACTTAAATTTTAAATTTCTGTTTAAGATCCCATTACAGATATCTATTACCCGCTTTTTGTCTGCAGTAAAAGTGTCATCATTAAAAAAAACATACTTAATTCCCAGGTTATTAACTATTTCTTCAAATTCATCCAGGACATTATCGGGACTTCTGAACCTTACTCCCCGGCCCCATAATGTTTTACTGGCACAAAAGGTGCAGCTAAAAGGGCACCCGCGCGAAGTACTCATATTAGTAACTGGTCGAATACCTTCTCCGGGGACACTGAAATTATATTTTTTATACTCCAGAAGAGTACGATCCGGGAACGGGAAAGAATCAATATTTTCAACTTGCTTTCTTGGTGGAGTCTTAATAATATCCCCATTATTCCTGTATGCTATACCATCAATATTTTTAATAGGCATACCCGAATCAATCGTACTTAGAAGCTCGGTGAAAGTTATTTCCCCTTCACCGATGATACCGTAATCAATTGCAGCACAGCTTCTCATTGAATCATCAGGTACAACTGACATATGTACACCGCCGACAATGATTGGGATTTTAAGAGTTTGTTTTATTTCCGCTGCAATCTGACCGGCTGCATTGAAATTTGGAGTAACAGAAGTAATGCCGACAGCATCCGGAGAGTACTCAATGACTTTCTGTATATCGTATCCGGAAATTTCTGAATCGATTATCTTTACTTCATCATACCCGGAACTTTTCAAAAATGAGGCCAGGTAAATCAGACCTAATGGCGGTATATTTACTCCCACTTTTGAGGCAGGTTTATATTGACCGTAGATGAAGCGCCACGGTGGATTTATTAAAAGAATTCTCTTCTTAGAAGCTACAGTCATTTATTTTTCAATGTGTTGAGTAATTTTTTATATTTTTCATCAGGCATTATATTATATGCCATTGTAGCATATTTTTTGGAAGTATTATAATCTCCATTGTAATAGTGACAGACACTGATTAAATAAAAAATATTATGGTCAGTAATATTTTTTATTAGCAGGTCGTTTAGTTCAAAGAGAGCATTCTCCCAGTTTTTACTGTTCATATATCTTAATACTGTTTGTAATTTAAATATTCTGTATGTTTCCTTAGCTGTATTTGCAGGGATATTATGGGCTTCAGCTGCTTCTTTTTCCGATATTATTTCATAAAGGTAAACATCTGAAAAAGTATATATTAATTTAATATGCTCTCTCCAGAATTCATCAAGTATTGTAAAATCATTTTTTGAGAAATACAGGTTTCCATAACCGGCTGTTCTTATAGTTTCATAAACATTTACGACTAAATGAGTGTAACGCTGGCTTTTCAGGTTATCATATAATACATCTGCATTATCTGATTGCCGTATATACTCAATTAACGGATTCAGTCCACCGACCGAAAATGCTGTGAACTTTCTATCTATGTAAAGGCACTTAGCATCGCCAAATATCAGGATTTTTTTGTCATCAGAAAGATTATCATTGATATATTTATACACATTATATGATGGGTATGGATAGCCCGGCCTTGAGACTGACAGAAATTCATCTATAGATAAAGAACCGGTTAAAATTGAAAACGGCTGGTATCCATTAGTGGCAATTGGAATCAGGAAAAAGAAGTTGCTTAAAATCAGAATAAGGAATGCAACTGTAAGTATCTTGCCTAAAAGCTTATTAATCTTACCAATATTTATGATAGAATATCCAGCTAAAATACTTATGGCAGGGATAGCGGGTGAATAAAATCTGATTCTGGCAAGTGTAAAAAGCCCCCACAAAACGTATGAAATAACTGAAAATAAAATTAATTTATAAATAACATATTTATTGTCAATTTTAATAAAGAGCAAGAATGGAATAAATGCTAAAAATATTGCCCCTATCATGTGATACTCAGGTGTGCTGTATTTTTTTGTACCTCCGCCCATTGTACTCAGTTCCCATGGAAACGTAAACAGATTTTTGATCTTGTTTGCCAGCGATTTATTAATGGCTAGGAAACTACTGTGCTCATCTTTGTTAACATTATGCGGGTATTTTATCTTAAAATGACTGGACATCATCGGATGGACCGGGTTGCCGGTGACAATATAGTTCCTGATGAGCCATGGTGACAGGACAAGAAAGGAGAGCACCCCCCATAAAAACAGTCTGTTCGTTTTTTTTGAGATCATCATTATAACAATGAGTCCCAAGACAAAGAATATCGCTGTATATTTAGTGCCCATGGCAAAACCTGAAAGGATAGCGGATATAACGAGCCATTTACTGCAGTTTTCCTTACATATAAGAAAATTGAACATGGCCGCTAAAGATAAAAAAATAAAAAAAGTGACTCCGATATCGTTTGATGCGGACCATGATTTAATGATGATTGTAGGTGTGAAATAAAATGCAAGGCTGCTAATTATCCCGATTGCGGTGTTCTTAAAATGCTTGTTGCAGAAATACATTATTCCTGTAACCGTTATTATGCCCAGGCTGAAGTTGATCAGTTTGGCTACCATGTAGCTTTTTAGTATCAGCCCGAAAGTATACAGGACGGATATAGTCATCGGGAAATTGGAATGTGTCTTAAAAGGCAGAGGAAGGATCCTGTGGTAGAGCTTGAAGTAATTGGCCATTCCTAGATGATAATTCAGGGAATCATAAAATATTTCCGGTGTAAAACTCATTATGAAATTGAATATCACCGAAAGGAGCAGTATAAGGAGCGGTATCCTGTTTTCCGGGACGGTTTTCTTAAGAAAATATTTTAGCTCGTCCTTTTTTATCATGCGGCGGAGAACCCCTATACCCATGACAGACAGTATCAGCCAGATACCGTACATGAAAGATTTATAAAAGAGGCCTAAATATCCGAAAAAAAGTATCAGGTATGCCAATACGCCGAAACCGATACCGGCAGAAAAGACGAATTCTTCCAGTCCTGATGAAAATTCCATCTTCAATAATCGGGCAGTCAGCTTTCCTGCAAATACAGCGCCCGAGAAAATACCGGCAGCCAGAACAGCTGATATCAGGTAGTTGATCAAAAGGCCTATAAATACCTGAAAGTTGAATTCGCCCTTTAATTCGAACAGGCGGGAGAATACAGCGTCGATATGATGGTACTTGAAGAACTGGGTCATGACAATATATAGCCAGATAAAAGAAACGGTATACAGTACGCTCAACGGGATATTCAGCCCGTTATTTATGTGTTTACTTTTTTTCATAACTCATTTTTTTTGTCAGATAATCTACATCTTCGAGTATTTTTCTGTTTGTGGTGATGAGGTGCACGATAGAACCTATAAGCAGCATGAAAATGCTGAAACCGCATAACGACAGGCCTACTATCAGTGATTGGATATGGCCTGTCTGCCCGGAGATAGTGAAGTAAAAATAGAAAAACCTGATGACAAAAAGAACCCCCGGAATACCGCTTAATACGAAGAGCGGCATAAAGAGTTTCAGGGGGTTGTATACAAAGAAAAGCCTTATTATAGTCAGGGTCGACTTGAATACATATTCGGGGATACTCCGCATCAGGCGAGATTCCCTTAACTTTTTATTAGTATCGACATTAACTGAGACTATCTTGAAGTTCATACTGGAAAGCTGGATGATGCTTTCCAGCGTATAGCTGTAGTTTGAGAATATCCTCAGCCTGAGAGAGCTTTCCCTGGAAAAAGCCCGGAACCCGGATGTGACATCAGATATCTCGTTATTAGAGAGCATATTTACGACTTGTGAGCCTGCTTTCTGGAGCAGTCTTTTTATAAATGAAAAATGCTTTATGTTCTGTACCTGCCTGTTGCCTATCACGGCATCAGCCTCTTTGTTGAGAATAGGGGCTATCAGTTTCGGTATGTCTTTTCCGGAGTACTGGTTATCCCCGTCAGTATTGACGATGATATCGGCTCCGAGGGAAAGGCTCTCGCGTATGCCTGCCATAAAAGCCCTTGCGAGCCCCTTGTGGGAATTGAACTTTACCACTGACCTGACACGGGCTATGTTTTGTGCCGTATAACATGTAAGATCTGTGGACCCGTCATCGACAACGACTATCTCGATAGTATCGATACCCGGTATTTTTTCAGGGATATCGTCTATGGTTCCTTTTAATGTTCCTTCTTCATTATAACAGGGTATCTGGACAACTAGCTTCATTCTGTTCTCCTTTCGCAGAGCATCTGTATATACGGAACCGGTTTAAGTATTTTAACGGGTACGAACTTGCCGGAGATCAGGCCGCTAAAACTGCGGCTGTTCCAGTGATGGAGATGTCCCGGCGTATTCCCCAGTTTTTTCATATATTTCAGGCGGCATAGATTCATTATGCGCCAGAGCGGTTCATTCGGTACCGTGAATATAAACTGCTGCCTGCCGACACGGGCGGCTTCGGCAAGGGCTTTTTCCGGGGACTTGATGTGTTCCAGCGTTTCGGAAGCTATGACCAGGTCAAAGGAAGACCCGTCAAAAGCGAGTGCGCATGCCGATTGGACGGAAAACTCTATTTCCGGGTAGTTCCTTGAGGCGGTCTCTATTATCTCAGGCGAGATGTCTATTCCGCATACAGTTGTATCGCCTTTGTAGAAATCCCTGATGAGTTTAGTCGTGTGTCCTTCTGCGCATCCTATCTCAAGGACGGTGCGCGGTTTTACCAAACCGAGAAGTGATCTGAAAGAATGGTTAAATTTTTTTACAAGATATTTTTCAATGGGATTTTTCGTATTCTGCTTGTCGTAATAGTTACCGGCGATTATATTGCTTTTGTCTATCATACGGCTGAAATTTTATAGAATGTCTGGCGTTTTGTCAATAAATATGTATAAATATAGAGATAATACCATATAATAAAACACAAAGACTTGAAACTCGGCGGAAAATTTACTAGAATTGTGAATTAATTCAGTGGGTGTAAGCAACAGAAAAGTAGTATAAAAAGAAAGAGAGAGGAAATATTATGTCAATGGTAACAATCAGACAGCTGCTTGAAACAGGAGTGCATTTCGGTCATCAGACCTGTAATTGGAATCCGCGCATGGATAAGTATATCTTTACGGCAAGGAACAAGATCCATATTATCGATCTTGAAAAGACCGTAGAGTATATAAAGGGAGCCTATAATTACGTGCGGGATATGGTGGCTATGGGAAACGACGTACTTTTTGTATGCACAAAAAAACAGGGGAGCGAAATAGTCGAGGCGGAAGCCATCCGCTGCGGTATGTTCTATGTCAATTACAGATGGTGGGGCGGTATGCTCACTAATTTCAAAACAATAAAGAACAGCATAGCCCATCTTAATGAACTGGAAAAGATGGAGACAGAGGGCACTATGGACAAGCTTACCAAGAAAGAAAAGGCAAAGCTTATGAAGGAAAAGATGAGGCTCAACAGGGGTCTCTGCGGTATTAAAAACATGGAACATCTTCCGGGGCTTGTCTACGCGGTGGATATCGATCTTGAAAGTATCGCTATCGCAGAAGCAAGAAAACTGAAAATACCGGTTGTCGGTCTCGTGGATACGAACTGTAATCCTGAATTTGTGGATAAAGTGATACCCGGAAACGACGATTCTATACGCTCGATAAGGCTTATTACTTCCATAATTACGGATGCGGTACTTGAGGGACTCAACCTGCGCGGTTCTGACGAAGCTTATCATTCCGAACCGGCTGAAGGCGCGGAGGCAGATGCGGAAGCCGGTGAAGTACCGGAAAAAATTATCATAGAGGATCTGAATATAGATGAATTCTCCGGAATAACCGAAGATACAGATAAGGTAGTCGAAGAAGAAACTACAGAAGAAGAAACTGAAAAATAACTAAAGGAGGAATATAATGGGTCAGATGGAGCTTATACAGCAGTTGAGGGAAATGACGGGTGCAGGCATAATGGATTGTAAGACAGCCCTCAAGGAAAGTGAAGGAAATATAGACAAGGCAGTAGATTACCTCAGGCAGAAAGGTAAAGCAAAAGCCGCAAAAAAAGCCTCTCGTCAGGCAAATGAAGGGGTAGTCTTTTCATATATACACCCCGGAGATAAGATCGGTGTCCTTCTGGAGATGAACTGCGAGACTGATTTTGTGGCGCGGACGGATGATTTTAAGAGCCTGGTCAAGGAAGTTGCCATGCAGATAGCGGCAGCTGATCCGAGATGGCTCAAAAGAGAAGAAGTAGGCGAAGACGATCTTGACAGGGAGAAGAACATAATAAAGACTCAGTTGGAAGAACAGGGTAAACCGACAGATATGATAAATAAGATAGTCGAAGGTAAAATTGGTAAATTCTATTCCGAGAACTGCCTGATAGAACAGGCTTATATAAGGGACGACAAGAGGACGATAAAAGAACTTATAGACGATACTGTTGCGAAACTGGGCGAAAACATACAGGTCTCACGGTTCGTACGGTACGAAGTGGGCAAATGAGATATAAAAGAGTACTTATAAAACTCAGTGGGCAGATGCTCGGAGATAAGGGAAAGGGTTTCTCTGTTAAGAATGCGGCATGGACGGCGAAAGAGATCAAGAGCATAGCCGATCAGGGTATGGAAATAGCTGTTCTTGTGGGTGGGGGAAACATGGTGCGTGCCAGGGATATTGCCGACATAGACAGGCTTGCGGCCGATTTTATGGGAATGACTGCGACGATCATCAATTCACTGGGACTCAAGAGCGTTCTGGAGAATATAGGTATTAACGCAAAGGTAATGAGTGCCGTTAACCTGGAAGGCATAACCGAAAGGCACGTTGTCGACAGGGCGCGCGATTATCTTGCAAAGGGCAAGGTCGTGATATTTGCGGGCGGTACAGGTGCGCCCTATGTCACGACTGATACTGCAGCGGCGCTCCGAGCGCTCGAGATAGGCGCGGAGATAATACTTAAGGCTACCA
>JBDRKX010000039.1:0-13558 GCA_043813605.1 Elusimicrobiota bacterium
GGCTGTCTTTCCCACCGCTTATCCCTACAATACAGTCATATCCTTTTTTAGTTGGCTTTTTCGACAAAAAATGGGATGCAGCCTTTCTGTGACTTGAATCAATAATACGCGCGGTTATGTTTTTAATGCTTTTTGATATATTCAGTTTCATAAAGATAATTCTGCCTTTGAAACAGGATTAATCTCCAGTTTCTAATATAATATTTATCAATTCTTAGAACCCTTGTCAAGATATAATGTGACAGATATAATGTGCAGTGAAGAAACTCTCGAGATCCAAGCTCACAAAAGCAATATACAAGTTTATAGAAACTTTGCCGTTCATTATCATGGCATACTTAAAAAAAGTGTATTATATCAGGATCAGGAAGGCTTCAGGGGCGGGCAAACTGTTTATTATTACTATAATACTGGAACGCTTCTTTTAAGGGACTTCAGATTGACATGTAAAAGTATGTTTTATATTATAATACTGAATGAAACTTCTAAAAGTTTTCATAACAACTGCCGTATTCTTAATAACTGCAGGATATGCAATGGCATATCCCGACCTTTATTTAAATAACACAGACATAGAATTCTCCAACAGCTATCCTGAAGGGAATGAAGTTATAACTATAACCGCCACTATTCATAACAGCGGGAACAGTTATAGTTCTTCTTACATGGAATTCATAGCGCCTGTTATTTCGTATGCGGCAGTATGGAATGGAAAATTTGTCGGGCAATCGTTCCATCCTGCCGAGGATCTGTTCCTGACCGGAATAGCGCTTATGATAACAGACCTCGGGACTGACGACACGCTTACAGTAAATATACAGACAGATGATCCTGCCGGCGGGACACATAAACCGACAGGCGTCTGTATTGCGACAGAGACGGTAAATCTTGACGGTGAAGGCGCAAGCGGACTGATCTGGGCGGATATCATGTTTACTACGCCTACCGCGCTTTCCGCGAACACGACTTACTGGATCGTAGCCGAAAATTATAATGTTGATACGTCTACGAATGGATACGGCTGGACCACCGACCTGCAGGGCGGGTATGCCAAAGGGCTGAGGGAATACTCTGGTGATCAGGGAGTTTCGTGGAACACTTCTGCATACGATCAGGCTTTTAAGATATATAATTCAACAATGGTGGAAGTAGCTTTTTATGAAGGGGATCCCGATAGCGGCGGTACTTTTATCAGCACGCAGACAATTATCCCGGTAACGAACGGGGGTACACAAATAGTCTCTTCTACATGGAGTGCTTCAACTCATGGCTATATAGATGTATATGTGAAGATCGATCCTAATAATTATCTTATTGAATCCAGTACGATAAACAATAAAGCGTATAGTAATATACACTGGGATTGTCCGAGACTGGTATCCGCCCTGACTATTGATGATGATCTTAACGGAAAAATAGATGCGTACCGGCTGGTATTTAATGAGGATATAGAAGACTCGGTATGGAATAAAATAGGATTAGACGTTGCCGGCCGCAGTAATGAAGTATTTTACAGTACAGGACTCCCGAATCATCCTGATACTGCCGATGACACTGATATCTACCTTTCCTTTAATGAGGGGGGGGCTTATGACTCGGACATCAAACCTCAGGTACTATACAGCAGTACGACAGGTGACTTGGCTGATGTGGATGATTTCACAAAACTGCTTGATATAGCTACAACAACCATAACAGAAACTGATGGCGCTTCACCTATAGTATACTCAGCAACAGCTTCCGATGACTCAGGCGGCGGTCCCGGTATACAGGCAGGGGATAAGATAAAATTATATTTCAGTGAATCAGTTGATAATCCGCCTGCTATTACTGCCGGTAATATCGACAGTGTGCTGAAGAGCACATTCACAGTAAGTACCTGGACATGGACAGACGGCAACGGGTTTATCGGGGCAGCAGAATGGACCAGCGCAAATACGATCCTCACAATAACATTAAGTGCCGGCGGGGGGGTGCCGACGGTTTCAACTTTATTCGAAATTCTGACTGATACTTTTTCATTTAAAGACACAGCAGGAAATGTTTCAAGCCATACAGTAGTAATAGGCGGCGGCTTCGGGATCGACACAACTTCACCTACTATCATCTCAAGGGAAACTGGAGACCTGGATTCCGATGGTTATATAGATGTTGTTTATATAGTATTCAGTGAGAATATCGATGATTCATCAGTAGCTATAAGCAGCTTTGATGTAGTGGGAGTGACGGGTGAATCGTTCTCCAGTACGACAAACGGTGATACTGCCGATGATAGCGGTATATACATAACATTTAATGATGGTGTGTTAACAACTGATAAAACACCGAACCTGAATTGCCTGGAAGGAGCAGTGAAAGATCCGAGCGGCAACTCATTACTTGCGATATCCGCCCCCTGCGCTGATAATTCACCTCCTAAGATATTGACCGCCCTGGCATCGGATCAGGATATCCTTATCCCTGGAGTAGACAGCGATGACAGAGTAGTAATTACTTTCAGTGAGGCAACAAACAAGCCTCAGATCGATGCGTCAAACATTGATAATGTCCTGGTACTCAGTAATTCACACACATGGAAAGACGGTTCAGCTTCATGGAATACAGCCGGAGATATACTCACGGTAATGTTCGGGTCCCAGGCATCAGAGGCTACTGTATCAACAGGCGACTGGATCACGATCTCAAGCACGACAGTACAGGTTAAAGACAGCCTGGGTAATATCTCTTTATCAAGCTGTGTTATATCCGGTGTTTTTACGGGAAGTGATACTACGGCTCCCGGAGTGTATTCTATATCCCCTCTAAATGGCTCATCGGGTATACCTGTAGATACTTCTATTGCGATAACATTCAATGAAAGGATGGATATATCAAAAACCACCGGCGCCATAACCATAACAGCGGTCCAGGACAACAATGGATACAATATCAATCAGCAGTCAGCCGTAGCGGGTTTTACCGAGTCGTACAATACTGCTGATTACCGTCATAAATTTACTTTCGCTCTATCAGTAGGTTTAAATAATAATTACAAATACAGAGTAGGCATAGGAGCTGCCGCTGCTGACACAATAGGAAACAGCATTCAAGCAGTCAATTATTCATTTACTACAATACTTGATCCCGCTGAATCCAATAAGGTATCCAGCAGTGATGGAAAGATCAAAGCGGTTTTTCAGCCGGGAAGTCTTGATGAGGGTTTTTATGTCAGTTTCAGCACTGACCCGTTGAGCAATAGTGCTAAAAGCCCGAAAATTGTTGATGCCAACAACAAGACTTACCTGGATGATGATCCGTTCACTTTTCCTCTTAATGAATCTCTGGTAGATATTATTGCCTATGATGCTGTTGGTAATCAGATAAATAAAGATTTTGTTATTCCCGTAGAAATAACGTTGTCTTACAGTGATACAGATAATAACGGAGAAGTCGATAATGCATCTATGGCATTGCCTGAAGAAGTATTAGAGATCTATTGGCTGGATGAACAGAATAACCTGTGGGTCAATCTGACAGGTTCCAGTGTCGATACTCAGAATAATAAGGTCAGCGCATCCGCGTATCATTTTACAATTTTCAGTATTATAGGTTCCGGAAAAACCGACTTGAAAGATGCCTATGCTTTTCCTGTGCCATTTATGCCGTCCGAGACAGAGAAAATAACTTTTACAAACCTTTCTCCGGTCTGTATTATAAAAATATATTCCATGAACGGGGAATTGATAAAGAAAATGGAACATTCGGGCGGCGGGCAGGAATGCTGGGAGGATATCGAAGCAGGAAGCGGCGTGTATCTCTATATTATCGAGAATGATGATGAACTTAAAAAGGGAAAATTAATGATAATCCGGTGATGAATATTTTAAGATGAAAAACACAGAAACTTCTATAAATAAAGAAACAATAAAATTGATCAGCCGGATTTTTATCATATTTCTGGTTTGCAGCTGTATCTTTGTATCCGGTATCTCAGGAGCGGTAAAATCCGGAGCTAACTTCCTGAAATTCGGCATAGGCGCAAGGCCGCTCGGAATGGGCGGGGCTTATGTAGCAGTAGCAGATGATGTAAATGCCCTTTGGTGGAACCCTGCAGGTATTGCAGTTATGAAAGACAGGGAAATAACCTTAATGCATAATGAAGTAGGAGAAGATGTATATCACCAGTTCCTGGCATATACACAGCCCGTTACAAAACTGAGAGGAAATATTGGCGGAAGTCTTTCTTATCTAAGTGTTTCCAGGATCCAGGGATACAGTGCAGGAGGAGTATCTACGGGTAAACTGGATGCATATGACCTCGGAGTAAACCTTACATATGCTGCAATGATAGTGAAAGGAGTCTATGGCGGTACGAGTTTGAAGCTGATACAGGAAAAACTTGACACAAAAAAAGCTGCAGCATTTGCGCTAGATGCCGGAGGCCTGTGGAAAACTTCGATAGATGGTCTTGGTTTCGGCTTTAATATACAGAATATAGGGAAGGGCCTTAAGTTTATTAATGAGACTTCGCCTTTGCCATTGAATTTTAAAGTCGGTACAGCATACAGTTTCAGCGTATTCGGTAACGAAACGATAATGGCACTGGATGCTAATTTTCCTTCGGATTACAGTACCTATTATAACATCGGCGGGGAGTGCAGATTTTATGAACTGTTTGCAATAAGGGCAGGTTACAAAACTAAAGATGACCTGGCAAACGGACTGCGTCTTGGAGGAGGGCTTAAGGGTAAAAACCTCAAAGTCGACTATGCCTGGATGCCCAGGGGGGATCTTGAGGATAGCCACAGAATAGCGGTAACCATACGATTCGGACGCAGGTACAGGGAAAGCGAGATAGAGAAGAATATAAGAGACCATTTTGAAAAAGGGAAAAAATATTTTCGAAGCGGCTATATGTTGAGAGCATACAATGAATTTAAAGACATTCTTCTTGTAGCCCCCCGCCATAAGGGTGCTCAGGATTATGTAAGCCGGATCGAACTTGATATAGAGAGTGCAGAGGTTGCAAAAGACATTGACGTGACATTCAAAAAGGGAGAAGAATATTTTCAGAAAGGAGATCTGACCGCTGCAAGAGCCGCATTTGAAAGCATACTGGGGCTGGACCCGGTTCATCAGTCCGCAAAAGGCAGGATAAAAGATATTGATGTAAGGTTCGAAGAAGTCGTGAATTCTATCCTTGAGGATGGGAGAAGGCAATATGAGGAAGCGGATTATAGTAAAGCAATGATTGAGATCAATAAAGTACTGGCACTTGATCCCGATAACACTGAAGCTCTAAAATATCATAAGTTGTTAGAAGCAAAGAACAGGGAACTGGAAAAAATCAGAGTGGCTCTTGAACAGGAACAGAAAGAAAGGGTCGAGCAGAGAAAGATCGCTGCATGGCGGGAAAAAGCAGAAAACAGTTATGAAAAGAAGCAGTGGGAGAATGCGATAAAAGCCTACACTGAATTACTGAAGATTGATCCTGACGATCTGACTCTGAGAGAAAGAATTGCCGCAATCTATTACCAGAAAGGAATAAGCCTGAAAGAAATGAGCAAGTTGCAGGAAGCTCACAAAAGTTTTGATATGGCTTTAAAATATAATCCGGCTCACGGGGCCGCGAAAGATGAAGCAAACACGCTCACAGAAGAATTTCAGGATAATGCTAAAGAGTACAATCGCAAAGGGTTAGTAGAATATTCCAAAGGGAACCTGGATAAAGCTATAGCATACTGGGAAAAAGCTCTTGAATTTGACAGCAGCAATATATCTGCATTAGAAAACTTAAAGAGGGCAAAAAAGGAAAAATAATTATGAAACTAAGAACAAAATTTAGTTTTTTAACATGTACTTTAACTGTCGCGGTTGTCCTCGGGGTATCTGTTTTTCTTTATATTGCTGAAAAACAGCTTCTTATCAAAGAAATGAAAGAGACTCAGAAGAATATTGTTCATGGCTTGTCGGAGGTCAGCAAGGAGTCTCTGATTACTTCCAATGAGATACTTCTGATAAATTACATTAATAAGATAAAAGAAACCCGCGGTATGAAATATGCCATGTTGACATCAATGGAAGGAGAGATAAAAGTCCATACAGATGCAGATTTTATAGGCAGTACGATTAAAAAACCTCTGGAAATAATTCCAGGTATGGCTGACGAAGTAATTGTACGAACTTATAATGATGAAAAAGGAGATGAAATATCTGTTATTTCAAAACCGATACTTGTTAATAATACAGGCAGCGGTATTGTCTGGATAGGATTTTCTCAGGCGGTATTAAACGGTGTTGTAGATGAGACTTTAAGAAAAACAAAAAAACGGATCCTTGGGGTAGCTTCTTTTGGTTTGATACTGGGAATTATCGGAGCAATAATCCTTTCTATAATGATGACAAAACCTATCAGGAAGATGGCAGAAGGCGCGCAGCTTATCGGTTCGGGCAAATTAGGCACTGTGATTGACGTGAAAAGTAAGGATGAATTGGGGAATCTGGCGCGGGATCTGAACAAGATGGCAAAAAAGCTGGCAGAACTGGATCAGATGAAACAGGATTTTGTCTCTAGTATAACCCATGAATTCAGGTCGCCTCTGAATGCTATGGGAATACATTTCGATCTTCTGGCTAAAGGACATCTGGGAGAATTGAACGAGAAACAGAAAGATGCGGTTGGCGTATTGAAAAAAAACGCGCTAAGACTGGGAATGTTCATTGATGATCTGCTGGATATGGCAAAAATAGAAAGAGGCAAGATGGTGATCAACTCCAGAGGTTTTAAACTTGTTCCGGTGATCAATGAAATCCGTGATTTTTATAAGGTGCAGGCTGATAAGAAAAAAATAAGCCTTAAGACTGAAGTGAAAGATGGACTCCCTGAAGCATATGGAGACCCCGACAGGATACGGCAGATATTTACTAACCTGTTGAATAATGCCATCAAGTTCACTCCGGAAAACGGTGTTATTACAATAAGCGCTGAATTGAGCAAAGATAACGGCATTAAAATGGCGGTAAAAGATACCGGAATGGGTATTCCCGAAGACCAGGTAGACAGTATTTTTAACAAGTTTGAACAGGTTAAAGGTGTAAGGGAAAAGGTGTATGGCCAGAAAGGCACGGGATTGGGGTTGGCGATTGTAAAGGGTTTGGTAGAAGGACAGGCCGGAAAGATATGGGTAGAATCCGAATACGGCAAAGGCACCGTATTCTATTTTACTCTTCCGGTGAATAAAGATACTGCTAATGGATAATAAACGAATTCTAATAGTAGATGACAGTGACGATGCAAGAAGCGGTCTGATGATGTATCTCGGTTCGAAAGGTTATGACGTCAGTGAGGCGGAAAGCGGGGAAAAAGCCATAGAACTCCTGGCGAATAACGAATATAATCTGGTGTTATCCGATTTGAAAATGCAGAATATTGACGGAATAGGCGTACTTACCGAAGTGAAAAAACTATATCCCAAGACCGATGTTATTATTATGACAGCTTATGCTTCAATAGAGACGGCTGTTGATGCCATGAGACACGGAGGTTACGACTATATAGCCAAACCGCTCAATATGGATGAACTGGAAATGCTTATAGAAAGATGTCTTGAGAAACAGAACCTGAGAGCCGAGGTCGCAGGATTAAAAGAGATCGTAAATCTATATGAAGTGAGTAAAGGCCTGACGTCGGTCATGGATCTGGAAAAACTTCTCGATCTTATTGTAAAACTGGCGGCTGATACACTTGATGCAGAAGGCGGTTCGATAATGATACTGGATGATAAGACCGGCGAACTGATAGCCCAGGCGGCTACCGGCAAGAGGGAAGATATAGTGCGCGGCAAATCGCTGAAGGTAGGAGAACGTATTGCGGGTTATGCGGCGCAGGTGGGGGACACGGTGAAAGTAGACGGCTCCATAAAGGACGATCCCAGATTTATGCATCTTGAAAAATATGACGGTATAAACTCCGGGATATCCGTCCCTTTATTATGGAAGAACAAACTGCTCGGCGTGATCAATCTGAGCCGTTCTGCTCATAAGAAAGGTTTCACGCCGAATGAGACCGATCTGCTTACAATATATGCCGCACAAGCCGCTATCGCAATTGAGAATTCATCACTGTTTAACGGGCTTCAGCAGGAGAAGAACAAGCTGGATACGATATTCAGCGAAATGGGCAGCGGCGCTATTATTACCGACGATAAAATGGGGATCATAATCATCAACCAGAGAGCAGAAGATATACTGGATCTGGGCAGGAATGAGTCTTTGAAAAAGAATTTTATGGTTTGTGCGGGTGACTTAAGGCCATCAATAAGCTGGGAAGAGATCCAGTCAGCAGAAAAAGACCTGATAACATTCGAACTCTCAAGAGAAACCGGTCATTCGATCTGCATCGCTGTATCGTTAAGCAAGATCAAGGATGAAAAGGGCCAACTTGTGAATTACGTACTCGTATTGAGAAATATAACCGAAGAGAAGAAAGAAGAGACTATTAAAAGAAATTTCCTCAGGCTGATGTCCCATAAACTCAGGACCCCCCTGACTTCGATCATAGGTTACTCCTATATTCTTGGTTCAGAAGAAATCCAGGAAAAACTGGATGCTTCTGAAAAAGAGGCGGTCAGCATAATCGAAAGTGAGGCTCAGCTTCTTACCGAATTGGTAGATAAACTTTTGAGATTTACTCTCCTTGAGTCCGAGTCTCTTGTACTGGACATTAAAACTGTAGATCTCCTGAGCATATCAAATAAGGTCATTGAATCACTGGAGGGGCTCATATTCAGCAGGAAAGCGGAAGTCGTTATCTCCGAGGAGTTGAAAGACCTGCCGAATGTCATGGGTGACAGGGAAAAAATACATGAGGTACTGGAAAATCTGATAGAAAATGCGATAAAATGGAATGATAACGCGAAAAAGAAAGTGATTCTCACAGGTAAATTAGACGGTGATTATGTAGAGATGAACGTAATAGATAACGGTCAGGGAATCCCTGCTGAAGAACAATCGGCCATATTTCAGAAATTCTATCAGCATGAAGAGTATTTCACGGGAGAGAGAGAAGGTATAGGTCTGGGACTCGCACTGGCTAGAAGACTGATAGAGGCACAATCAGGTAATTTATGGGTTGAGAGCACTGAAGATAAAGGCAGCTGTTTTAAGTTTACCCTGCCTAGAGTTAGAACCTGATTGTTACCGATACCCTGTTTTCTTTAGAGTATCCTATCATCTCTCCGGCAGGAAGGTTAGCCCAGTCAATACTGAAATTATCCAATATTATACCAAGCCCGTAGGTCATACCCTTTATATTGCCTCCGCGGTCATAAAAACCGGTTCTGAGCCGGAGAATATCGATAGTCTCGAGTTCTGCTCCGAGACTTATCCTGAACCTGTCTCTTACTATCCTGTTGACATCCGTAATAAAAAGCATTGTGCCGGTTTTGTAAGCAAAACCTATTTTCAGTGTTTCGGGAAGTACATCTTTTCTTTTTTCACCTTCCATCTGGATCCTGTCGCCGAAATTAAGGTATGAGGTCCCCAGGCTAAGGCCCGGTATTCCGTGGAACTCATATAGAAATCCTACGTCAGCCGCATAAGCAGTTCCTTTTGTATCACCGAAATAGGGATCGCTCTCTCTTCGCTGTATGATCTTCAGGCCGGCTCCGCAAGAGAGTCCACTGTATATTTTTTTTCCAAAGGAGAGGGTCATTGCCCAGTCCAGCCATGTCAGGTCACCCATATATTCTCCATAGGCATTGATGATAGGTTCCGTGTCGTATATCAGCAATATGGCATTCATGCCGAATACGCCCGCCAGCCGGGGCATGGGCATGGCGATCCCGAAGAATGCCAGTGTGGTTGTAGGAGAAGCCTCTGAGTGCATTGCGCCGAATTCTATTTCATCGATTTTCGAGAGGCCTGCAGGATTCCAGTAGGTAGCTGTTACATCGTAACAGGCCGCAACGTATGATTCTCCCATGGCTGAAGGGCGGGCGCCTATGCCGTATGTCAGGAAATCTGCCCCGGTCTCTACTCCCGTAAGTATAACAGCATATGACCGGCAGATCATCAAAGTCAGTAAGAAAAACAATATGAAAATGTTTTTGAATAAATACATCATAAGGAAATCACCAATAATTTAACAAAAATATCGTTGTATGACAAGAAAGGATATCTTTATCTCAGGACGGTCATTCTTTTTGTGCCCACATAGCTGCCGGCAGTCATCTGGTAATAGTAGATCCCGCGGGCGAGTTCTTCTCCGGCATCAAAATATACTGAATAGTTGCCCCGGGTTTTAAACTCGTCAACTATAACGGCAACAAGTTTTCCGCGTATGTTATACAGTTTTATTGATACCTGGCAATCCTGGGGAACGGAATAGTCTATAGTAGTTGCCGGATTAAAGGGATTAGGATAATTCTGCCCCAGAGATGCATTGGAAATAGAAGGCTCTTCTTCAGGTTCAGGGGCAGGCGGAGGATTAAAAAACATTATCTGGTATTTTCCATACCTGACATCAGTGGTTTTAATTTCATTAGTGTCAGTATCATGAACACAACCTTCTGCTTTCTGCCATTTCCGTGCATCTTTATCCCAGCCGTATATGGTCAGTTCTTTTTCGTCAATACCATTGTCAGTAACAAGTGCATCATCATAATATAGCGTTATAAGGTTATCCGTATCTGCGGCAGATATTCTTGGTGACACAGTTACAAGATACTGATCCGGCAGTATAGTCTCTTCAGTCGTTGTGGAATCATTGTATGTAAGAATCATTACAGGATACTTTACTATGGCGGAAGATTCATATTCAAAAGTGACATATATGTTCGTAATGCCATTCTCCCAGTCTTCTTTGACCTGTTCTGTGATATCCCATTCATAACTCTGTTCAGATTCTTTAATGGGCATATAATAATACTTGGTGTATTTCCTGCATAGGAAATGCGCCCAGCCGCCAAACCTGGTTTTCATTCTGAGTTTGCGAATAGTCTTTTTTGAAGTATCATTGTAATTTGTCCAGACCTTGGCCTTTACGATTGTTGAGTTTATAGATATATGCCGGGTCAGGTTGAAACAGAACTTTCTTTCAGGACAAATATCTTCATCTCCGGATCCGGAATCCTGATTGCGTCTTTCTTGTATCCATTTGACAAGATCTACGGTTCGTATAGCTTTGTTTCCTGTAAATTCTTCATCAGGTAAAGAGCCTGTTACGGTTATATCGGAACAGCTGTTGGCGGTCAGAGCCTGTTTTATCTTGCGCATGGGAAATTTCAGGCGCAGATCGGGAATGCCGTTCCTGTCGTAATCTGCTACTTTCCCGGTAAGATCTTCAGCAAATATAGGATCAATAACTTCTCCGTCTATTTCAGATATCCTGACAGTGGATATGTCGATATCATTAACGTCGTAGCCTTCAGGAAGTTCGATATATATACGGAGGTATTGCATAAAATTGCGGCGGAAAATTATTTCTGGCCAGGTACTTATTACAGCAGGTATTGGTACAAGTTCCGGTTCCGGCTCCGGTTCCGGCTCCGGTTCCGGTGGCGGCGGTTCTTCTCCTTCCGGCGGTTCGGGATCGATTATTATCACGTCGTCTTCTGCAGCGTGGGCATAGGGGACGATTATCGCAGAAGCCAAAAGAACCAAACTCAAAAAGATCAAAACTTTTTTCATCTTGCTCCTATAATAAAATAGCCGGGTTACCAAAAATCTCTTAAGATTTTTTCGGTAACCCGGCTAACTTTGATCTCTATTTGAATTTTTCTATGCAACCCGGCCAGCTTTGATCAAGCTTGTTTGAGATCTTAAGCCCCGTGGCTTTGCGTCCCCCGGTTTCCCAGGGTTTGCCTTTATCGTAATCTTACCGTCTCCCATTAAATTAATAACATGGATAATATATATTTTCAAGTAAAAGATTATTATATGACACACATAATAATAGATTTCTAAATCTATAATGGAAAAGGTCTCTAAACGCAGTATAAATATTGGAAATATTGGTATTTATAAGTGTTGGTACTAATAAACATATAAAATGAGCAATAAAACAATAAAAATCATATTTGTGTGATTATTTAAGCAAGACAACAAATATTAAACTGAAATATCCAGGAATACGGTAATTTGATTAGACCAGTTCCAGTAATGAAATTAAATTTTAGATTTGAAATAATGAATTTTTTTCAAATAATCATTAACTTAAACGATTATATGAAATTTGTGTAACCGATTTTACAATTCCGGGTAAAATTTTCACATAGATGCTTCATGATTTCATATTTGCGCATTAATCGACGATAAAACATTTTGGAATTTTACTTTCATTTTACAGTACATTCATCCTATTTTCATAAAACTCTCGTATACTTTTTACAAAAGGTTAAGATATAATAGAGATTTTAAATTTAGGTAAAGAAGGAGGCCGGAGATGAAGAAGTTAATTGTTTTTTGCGGAATTATGGTTTTTATGTTACCGGTTGTCGGTATGACAGCGGGGATGGAGCATGCGGTCGACACGTCGGGTGCAGATGTCCTTATAACCCGTACTTATGCCAATAACGGGCTTCTCATTGAGACACATAACATGCAGGACGACACATACACGACATACGAGAACGGCAAGGCGCTCCAGACAACGCTGGAAGGCGATGTGATAGCAAGCTACCACTACGAGAACGGCGTGCTCAAGACCGTAACCGACCAGTACCAGAACACGACATTCTACGAGAACGGTATGAAGACGAGTAAAGAGAATCACAACAATGAGACGGTTGCCGTATACACTTATGACGCGGCCGGCCGTCTTACCACAGTGACCGATCCGAGGATAACGGACGGTACCGGAGTAACGAAGTACAACTATGACGGAAAGATCCTTCTTTCGATGGAGGGATTTGATCAGAACGGGCTGGCTACGATAACGCATTTTGAGAGCGGCCGCCAGACATACACTCAGACGCAGCTGGAGGGCGGCGATTGGGTGACCACGGCTGTATATGAATATGACGGTGTTAAACTGTCAAAGGTGTACACTTTTGCGGCAACGGAAGGCGGGTATACGGGAACATCCGCGGATACGAGCAGCGCTTCGTATACGGGTTATACGACGTATGACAGTCACGGCCGTCCTGACCGGAGCTATGACATGGAAGGCAACCTGGCGTCAGTGACTATTTACGAGGGCGCGTTTATCAAACAGCAGGTATCGTTTCCTGGCGGAGCGGAAGGCGCGTACATCAATGTAACGGATTACAATGAGTTCGGAGAAGCAGGTACGACATACCAGGTATCTAATCCGGGCGGCTGGTAATATAATCCGCGAAAAATAAATAATAATAAATTGCCGTGGTTTGAGACTAAACTCAAACCACGGCTTTTTCTTATCAAACAAAAAAAAACCTAACAAGAAAAATAAGTATAATAAAACCTCAAAAAAGCGTAAAAAGCTCATTTTTTAGCGCCTTCTCGTCGAAGCCTTCCAATAAATATTTTGCGAACTCATAAAAATCATAATTTTTTCATCTTTTCAATTTTCCCAATAATGTGTTCTAGAGAATTTTTCGTG
>JBDRKX010000040.1:0-7076 GCA_043813605.1 Elusimicrobiota bacterium
AGGGGTTTAATACGAGGATAAAGTTAACTATCAGGAAAGCGTGCGGATTCAGGACTTTTAATGTGATAGAGCTGGCGCTGTATCACACGTTAGGCGCACTGCCGGAGCCTGAAGTTACCCATAGATTCTGGTGAAGAGCCAAATCTTTAGATCAGTTTAAAGTCTGACGGAACCGGGAAAGCGTAAGTATTATAACGCATATCCCGAACAATGCAAGTATACCCATATCGGTCCATACCATACCGGGGTTAGCCCCCTTCAGCATAACATTCCGCAGTATTTTTATGAAATACATCAGGGGATCGAGATATGCTACGCTTCTTATTACAGCAGGCATATTTTCTAAGGGAAAAAATAGACCGGAGAGCAGATTCGCCGGCAGCAGAAAGATAAAAGTACCTAGCATCGCCTGCTGCTGATTTTTTGAAAATGTCGATATGAGCATCCCTATACTGACAGTAGTACATATGAATATAAAAGCTGCCAGCGCAAGTATTATGAGCGGCCCTCTTATAGGCACATCGAACATTATCCTTCCCGCAATTACTACAAGTACTGCATCTATCATCCCGAGTATGATATACGGAAGAGTCTTACCGAGTATTATCTCGATGTTTTTTAAAGGAGCGGCGATTATTGTCTCAAAAGTGCCCATTTCCTTTTCACGGGCAAGCGACATTCCGGTAAGCATAATAGTAACGATACATAGGAGCATAGTCATTATTCCGGGAACCATAAATAACGATGTTTTTCCTTCGGGATTATACAGCAGCCGCACATCAAGAGAAACTCCCGGCACGCTTAGTTCCGGCCGGCTGGTTATTTCTGAAGAAAATCCGCGTACTATATAAAGAGCATATGTTTCGATCGCGCGGGCTTTTGTCGCGTTGCTTGCGTCTACAAGAAGCTGTATCTGGGCATCCTCTCTTCCCAGAGCTCTTGTCAGGCCGCCGCGGGGGGCGACAAGTACAGCGTCAGCTCTTCCGGTTTTTACTAATTCTTCGGGAAAAAGATCGTAGCCCGCTTCGACAAACCAGCCTGATGAATAAAACTTTTCGGATAACTGCCGCATAATCGCATCCCCGGGTCTGTATGAAACAGCCAGTTTAATATTCTTGACCTGGTTATCAATGGCGTATCCCAGAAGGAGCATCTGGACGATGGGCGCGACAAAGATAAAAACCCTCATTACCGGATCGCGGAGCGCCTGCGCGAATTCCTTTTTCAAGAAACCCAATAATACTTTTCCGAAAGAACTGTTCACGGCTCCAGATCCTTTTTTAATCGGCCGGCTGCCGCCGCGACAAGAACAAAGCATATCGTGATCAGAGAGGCAACCGGCAGCGCGAGTTCTGCAATCCCCGTACCTTTAAGAAAAAGTCCGCGGATTATTACCATGAACCACCTGGGCGGAAGTAAGGCAGTGATATATTTAAATATAACCGGCATGCTTTCGATAGGAAATATAAAACCTGACAGGAGCAGCGACGGAAGAAGACCTATAAGTATAGACATCTGCATCGCCTTCTGCTGCTGTCTTGTTATCACTGATATCATTATGCCCTGCGCAAGCGTTGCTGTTATAAAGACAATGCATGTGATTGCGAAAAGCGTATAACTTCCCCTGAAAGGCACATAAAAAACAGAACGCGCTGTTAAAAAAACAAATGCTATTCCTACAAGCTGAAGGACTATATACGGCAGTATCTTACCTGTAACGATCTCAAGAGGGGTCACCGGCGTTGACAGCAGAAGCTCCATAGAGCCGTTTTCCCATTCTCTGGCGATAGTGAGGGACGTCAGCAGAATACCCAGGAGTCCCGCCAGTACTACAATAAGTCCCGGGACCACGAACCACCGGGTGTTGAGCTCCGGGTTATAAAGAAAACGGGTCTTCACTTTTATCCGTTCCCCGGGATAACTTCTGGCACCGGCAAGAAATGATTTATGGATACCTGCCAAATACCCTGAGATCACCCCTGCTTTCATATTATCGCTGCCGTCTACCAGCAATTGTATGCCGGCGTTCCTTCCTTCTATCATTTTCCTGCCGAAGCCAGGTTTTATGATAAGAGAGGCGTCCGAGCGTTCCGATTCTACTTCAAGGATAGGGTTTGCCGTATCGCGGATATCGTTTAAAACGAAATACCCTGATGAGTAAAAAGTTCTTAGTAGTTCTCTTGATAAACGGGAATTGTCAGAATCATATACTGCCAATTTTATATTCTTGAAATTAAAATCAATGGCAAACCCGAAATATGTAACAAGGACTATAGGCATTATTATCGCGATAGCTATGGTAAACGGATCGCGCAATATATGCATAACTTCTTTACCGGCTACAGCCATGCAACGGGAATACATGAAACTTTTTTTCACCATTTTTCTCCTGAAGCCAGACGTATAAAGACATCTTCAAGCGATGGTTTTATTCTTTTAAAAAATATATTCTCAGAAAGCCCCCCTATAAATTTTTCATATGAAGCTTCGTCTTTCAGCAAAGCATGGTATTTCATACCGTAGGGCCAGTATCTGATAATACCGCCGGTATTTCCAAGTATTTTTTCCGTTTCGGCCCGCAGCCGGTCTTTTCCGGCTGTCAGTTCTACAAGAGGTTCCGGGTAGGCATCTTCTTTCATTTCTTCGGGACAGGCAAGTGAGATGACCCTGCCTTTCTGCATCAGAGCAATACGGCCGCACTCCTCCGCTTCGTCCATATAATGCGTTGTAACAATAATTGTCTTACCCTGTCCCGCCAGTGTCCTTATCAATTCCCAGAAACGGGCCCGGACAGCAGGCGATACACCTGAAGTCGGTTCATCTAAAAATATTACCTCGGGGTCATGTATTATTGAAGCCGCGAGAGACACCTGCTGTTTCAGCCCTGCCGGGAGATTTTTTACAAGCATATCCGGACTTCCTTTAAAACCAATAAAATCAAGGAGCTCCCGGGATTTTTTTCTTGCGGCAAAAGTATCCATTTTCCGTAAAGCCGCTTTAAAATCAAGATTTTCACGCACAGTTAAATCGTCATAGAGTGTAAACCTCTGAGACATATACCCCACCTTTTCCTTTATCTGTCCCGTATTGCCCTCGAGGCTTATTCCTGCAACTTTTACTTCTCCGCTATCCGGGACAAGGAGCCCGCACAGCACCCGCATTGTCGTTGTCTTACCTGCGCCATTTGCTCCCAGGAACCCGAATATCTCGCCTTTTGAAACAGTAAAACTGATATCGTCTACTGCGATAAAACTGCCGAAGCTGACAGTCAGTCCCCTTATCTCTATCGCGTTTCCCGGGCTATTCACTTTTTTCTTCCCTGATAAATATCTCGCTAAAATCTTCTACGCCCGCGTTTTTGAGGATATCTTCCGGAGCGCCGTTTATCAGAAGTCTGCCTGATTCCATAAGATGAACAAGGGTGCACCTCTGAGCTTCATCCATATACGCTGTTGCAAGGATTATAAGAATATTGTCTTGTGCCAGGGTATAAAGCAGTTCCCAGAACTCCCGGCGGCTTATAGGGTCAACTCCGTTTGTGGGTTCGTCCAGGAGGAGGACCGCCGGCGACCGGAGGAGAGCGCAGATTAACCCGGCTTTTTTATACATGCCACCGGACAACTGGCTTATTTTTCTATGTCTGAATTCCCCAAGCCTGGTCATATGGAGCAGTTCTTCCGTTTTTTTTTGATACACACCGCGTTCAAGCCGGTAAAGTCTTTTAAAAAATTCCAGATGTTCCATGACGGACAGATCCGGATACAGGCTGGCCGCGGAAGGCATATAGCCGATATGCTCTCTGATATCATCAAGCCCAACAGCTATTCCTCCCGCGGAATAGTCGATACTCCCATCTGTGGGCCTAAGCAGGCCGGCAAGCAGTCTGAGCAGCGTTGTCTTTCCCGCGCCGTCCGGCCCTATTATGCCATGAAGGACCCCTTTCTGAAAATCAGCTGAAAAACTATCAAGCGCCCGGACCGTTTTGAAATATTTTGAAACTTCTCTTACGGTTACACAGATATCTCTCGGTTTATCCATAAATATTTTTATCCTTCGGGAAGACTCATCTCTACTGTCATACCAGGTTTTAAGCTGCGCCCTGAATTATCGAACTCGACCTTAATTCCAAAGACCAGCCTAGTTCGTTCTTTACGCGTCTGGACATTCTTAGGCGTGAACTCGGCCTCATTGTTTATTTTCACTATTGTGCCGGTTATATTTCCCATATCTGATTCAGGTACGATACCATTTATTTTCATACCTAAAGATACTTTTGACAGCATCGGTTGGGGGACGTAGATATACGCCCAGGGCCGGTCCAGATCGGCCAGTTCAATAAGCCTCAGTCCGGGACTGACCATCTCACCCGGCTCATGATACCGGGTTATAACTGTGCTGTCTATCGGTGAAACTATACTGCACCAGGAGAGCCGGACTGCCGTATCATCGCGTCTGTATTTTATCTTGTCAAACGACCCCTGATCCATAGAACCTGCTTTAAGCAGTATCTTTGCTCTGGAATAGTCTTTTTCGGTGGACTCGGCAGCAACCTGGATATCTTCACACGAGAGATAGACAAGAAGATCTCCCTTCTTTACTTCGTCCCCCTCCTTTACGGCTACCTCTCCGATTATTCCGGTAAGCCTTGCGGATATCTCCACTTCTGTAGCCTCAACCGTACCTGCATAAAAAAACACCTTATGCCGGTTGAGCACCGATGTAACTGCTGTTGCCGTAATAACTGCAAAAATAGCCAATATAACTATCTTTTTTTTCATATCTGTTACTCCTTTTCCGCCAGGCTCGCAAGAACCGCCAGGTTGATAAGTTCCTGCACTTTTATCCTTGCAAGATTTTTCTTTACTTCAAGCATACGAAAGTTGACATTCTGCACCTCGACATATGTAGCAGCTCCTGCCTTGTAAGATTTATAGATTATTCCGGAGAGTTCTTTCGCCTCTGAAACAGCCTGAGCAGTGATCCTCTCCTGTTCCTCAAGGCTCGCCAGCATATCGGATGCTTTCTGCCATCCTTCAATAAAAGCTGTTTTCTTATGCTCTTTCATTTCAATATTCATCTGTTCTGTTTTCTGATACTCAGCCGTTTTATTTTTGGAAAGTCCCGCTTCAAAAAGAGGTACGCTCATTGCAAGGCCGGCAGAATTTTGAATGAATGATTCAGTTTTCGTCCCGTTTGGATAGTTTACCGAAGACCCCGCCGAAAACATCACCCGCGGCCAAAGCCCTGATGCAGCGCTTTCTGAACTCAACTCCGCAGCTCTTGCGAGTTCCGAAAAGACTTCGAGATCAGGATGCGAGGCCCATAGCGATGAGCCCGAATATTTTCTGAATCTTTCCAGGAGCATATCGATCGGTTCAAGATCTATATAGACTGTCGGGGCGGCGATTCCTTCAGGCATTGCCTGCGCGCTGCTTTTTTTAAAAGGGATACAGGTACCGCTCACATAATCTGCTCCGGTCACTGCTGAAAGCGATCTTAAAGACATAGCCATCTCGGCGCGCGCCTGACTCAACTGCTGCCTGCATAAAAGTACATCCTGATGAGCAGCCAGTTCATCCCTGCGGCTTTTAGTGCCTACACGCGCATTCAGCTGTATATCCTTATACTGGGTCTGCGCCAACAGGAGAGCTTCGGTTAACATCATTACCTGCTCCCCGGCAAGAGCCAGTTGAAAATATGCTTTTCTGCACGACAGGAGCAACTGCCGCTTTATTCCTTCCATTTCATGATTTTTTGCAGAAAAAACTGATTCAAGGCTTTGAACACTGTTACGCCCGGCACCGCCATCCCATAACAGCCAGGAAAGATACGGGCCAAAGGAATAATTACTGTTATCACCAAGACGTACAGTTCCTGCTCCCGGCACCGGCAGGTCTATCTCTGTGACTTCGGTATTATACCTATAATACCCTTCCAGGCTCAGTTTCGGGTTCAGGTATGACTTTTGTTCTTTACTGCGGAGTACTGCGGCTTCAATATCGTATTTCGCTGCTCTCAGCCTGGAAGAATTATCCAGAGCGCTGCTCTCTGATTTTTTGAGCTCTATCAGGATCTCGGGGATATCAGCGCAATTGGGCTTACTAATAGTAGTAAATATGCATACTAAAAATATTACGGACATTTTTGTCTTTTTTTTCATGACTTACCTCTGCATTTTAAGGTGTCAAACCTTTAAACACTATATTCATCCTCTGCCTGATCGCTTTATCGGACATAATCTGTATACTGACACTTTTATAAAGCAGTTTCAGCGCCTTACTGTTAAATATATGTTTTTCCGCAACGCGCAGGATAATATTCGGCCCTACTATCGAAGCCAGGATTACAGGCACTACGTTATACAGTGGCGCTTTTATAATATACTCTTCTTTCTGACATTGTTTGATCAATTTTATGATTATAGTAATGTGACGCGTCATATTTTTTTTTACAAATTCTACTATTTCTTTATTACCCAATATAACATCTTCCATAAAAGACTCGATAAGTTGCCGATTTTCACGCGTAAACAATCCAATATTTAAGATAGCTTTCTTCAGCTGTTCAAAGCAATTATCCTCCCTTTCTAACTCGATTTTAAATCTGCTGAAGAACTCTTCATATATATGTTCAAGTATCTTCTCAATAAACACCTGCTTTGTTCCAAAATAGTAATTAAACATCCCAAGATTTACTCCGGCATCTCTTGAAACCTGCCTTACCGTTAGATTAGATACTCCCTTTGTTTTTATCAGCTCTTTCCCCGCTTTTATAAGTTTTTTATCAATATTTTGCGACGGCCTGCTCATACATGCCTCCTTTACTATACACTTGTATAATTATACGTTAGTATAATTATATTGTCAAGTACCTGACCGATATACCTGGACGATATTTTATGCACTTTGGAAATTGATATTAAAGATAACCGGTGTAACCCACATTCCGCTTATTGAAGCGAGGCTATTTCAGAATTATCGAATTGCATATTATCGACGCTAAATATTACTTGTAACGCAAACGCCTTTTTTCAATTTCCGCCCGCAGAATTGACAGTTCCAGCTGATTGAGGGTGC
>JBDRKX010000041.1:0-8760 GCA_043813605.1 Elusimicrobiota bacterium
ACCCAAGGCAAAAACAAGACCAAGAAGCAAAAGGAGCAGATATAATTTTTTCATATATCTTTTATTTTTTCTTTAGATAAAATTCCGGGTTCATCTCCTCTATATAGTACCTGGTGTCTTTTTTCACAACACTCAGCATGAGAAGCTGGTCCGCTTTTTCCAGTTCGATTACTTTCATCACAGTATCTATAAACAGGCCAGACTTAACTTCCAGCACATGTCTTCCTCTCTGCACCTCAGTGATCAGGCCGAGTCTTTCACCGAGATATTTCCCGTCTAAATAAACCGCGGCATCATATACGCTCTCGGGTATATCTACGACTACAGTCCCGTCCCGGGGAGCTCCCAGCCTGAGTATAATGTCTTTCTTTTCCCCCGGATTAATAACAGCCACTGTCTTAAAATCCTCGTACTCTTCTGTCTTTATCTCTATAGACAGTTCGCCGCCTGTATGTTTTTCAATATATTCCGCAGCTATACCCTGGTCATCACTCTTCTTCCAGAGCTCTCCATTAACGGATACAGACGCGCCGGGGATACTTTTGCCCGAGACATAGTCGGACAATACAACTTTCATATAGGGCGGTATCTCCCGTTCTATAGTAATTTTTGTACCTTGCTGAACAGGCGTAAGTATGATCACTTTCTGGGCTTTGCTTATTTCCACTTTTTCAACAATATCCTTATTTATATTATTGAATTTGAATTCCACATCATGATGCGACCTCGGCACTCCGGATATAACCTGGGAATCTTCTCCGACATATTCTCCGTCAAGATATATAGATGCGCCCAGGAACTCATTGGGCAAATTGATTATTATCTTGCCGTCATTGGGAACACCCAGCGTAATATCAATTGTTTTTCTTTGGCCTTTCCACACTTTGGCAACTGTCCTGAAATCATTGTATTTATCTGCTTTTACTTCTATGTCTATTTCCCCGGATGCCTTATAAATGTAATCGGCGGCTTTCCCGTTCCGGTCCGTTCTCCGCCAATACGCGCCATTCACCCATATTGTTGCATCTCCGACAGCTTTACCGGTTTTATAGTCCGTTACCGCCGCAGTAATATATGGCGGCCTCAATTGCATCTTTATCTTGATATTATTGTCTATGTCACCTATATCGTGAGTAACGGTAGCCGGCTCATATTCGAGCCCTTTTGTAAGTTTGAACGTATATTTTCCATGCGCAAGAGTCACAGTAAAAGGAGTTTCCCCCGCTTCATCCATTCCTATTATGGAAATTTTTGCCCCTATATCCCTTGAGGACGATTTTCCTGCCTCAAAAGAGTACACAGTCACTATTTTACTCAATACCGCTTCGATTGTGTTATCGGTATCAGCTTCCACCTCTACGGTTCCTTTCCATGGCAGATAACCCTCACTCTCTATTCTTAAATTATGCACTCCTGCCGGGAGCACCAATCCTTCCAGGGGCGTAAAACCCATACTATCAGGCGCATCATTTACGAAAACAAGCGCTTTTGCGGGTTTAGAAGAAAGATCAAACTGTTTCCATAAAGTACCGTTGATATCAAACTTCTTGCCTCCCGTCTGCGTCTTCAATTCTTTTATATGCCAGAACCTGTAATCTATCGCTGTCTGCTGTTCGATCGTCTTTGAAGTATCAAGCATGCATATTCCAAGTGTATGCTTGACTTCATTAGGATTAAACCCGATCTCGATGTCACTCTTTCCCAATATCTGGAAACCCTTCTTATGGAGAGACATATTATGTGTACCTATCTCCAGGCTGCCCTTAAACGGAGTTTCTCCCAGCTTTTTCCCATCTATAAAAAGCTCTGCTCCTTCAGGCGTAGAGGTTATTTTTAACTCTATTTCAAACGGCACAACATAAACGCCGTTAAACAATTTCGCTCCCCCGATAGATATGGCCTGGTCTTCCTGCTGTTTTCCGAAAACAGTTATCTTCCTCACCATCTCGCCATAACCTTCTTTTATCAGCTTCAATGTATATAATCCAGGCTGAATGTTACTTATATATGCCGGAGTTAGTGACTTGTATCCTTCCTTATCAATTATATCTACATCGTTCTTTATTATCTGGATATGCGCGCCGGAAGGTATTGTGTCGATTTTGAGTGCCGGAGGCCATATAATATTATGGATTTTAACCCCCCATGGAGTGAACTGCATATAGGTGTCCAATATTGTAAAATTAATAAAGGCTATTATACCTGCAATTATAACAGAGATAAAGACACGCTTGTATTTTTTTGCAGTATCAAGCACAAAATCAAATACCGTCTTTTCCTTGTCATCACTGAATTTCGCCTCCTCCAGAGGAAAACTTTCCCTTATGGATTCCGTTGTTATGGGCGGCGGTTTATATATCTCTTCATTTTTTCCCGGCTTTACAGAGGCCTTCGGTTTCCCTGCGGATTTACCTGTTATGACCGGCCGGACAATAAAATCCGCAGATCCCTTGGTTTTTTCCTGTTTGATAAGTTCAATTACTGAATCCGTAGGTTTCTCATATTTTTCAGGCACTTCTTCTCTTATTTCGGGGCCCTTTTCTTTTTCAGGCGCGCCTGCTTCTTTCTTTTCTTCTTTTTCTGTTCTTTCAGGCCCGGCTTCTTTCGCCGGTTCCTCCTGCATTTGAGCGGCTTCCCGCGCAAGTTTGGAGAAATCCTTTTCCGATTCTTTGTCCATACGCTGTTTCAATACATCTATTTCGGCAGACATCATATCCTGCATATAATTCGCAAACCGGACCGACAGATCCTCACTGCTTCCTTTTTTACTCAGATAACGCTTTATATCCAGAAACATCTCTGCGGCTGTCTGATACCTCTTTTCAGGTGATTTTTGCAGTATATTTTCCAGTACTTTCCGTATTTCAGCCGGTATATTCCTTTCCTTCAGCTTGTTTATGTCGATATTGACATTCAGTACATTCTGCCATACATCCAGATCGGTATCCCCTTGAAAAGTTTTTTCGCCTGTAAGCATCTCATACAATACTGCACCGGTTCCGAAGATATCAGATCTGGCATCTATATGCCCGCCGCCCTCTATCTGTTCCGGAGACATATAGTAGATTTTTTCTCTGATTTCTTCTTTACCGGACGCTGTTTCATTTCTTTTCTGTGCTGCGGCAGTGATGCTGAAACCGGAGATTTTCACATCTCCTTTAAAATAGACCATAACATTATCAGGAGACATCTCAGCATGAATCATATCCATAGGTTTATCGGAAATGTCATCTTTTACATTATGAGCGTAATCCAGCGCTTTTGATACTTCTGAAATAATAAAAAGAGCGATATCAAATGGCATACGCGTTGAATTATTCCGGCATTTTTCCATAAGATACCTGAGTGTAACACCTTTCATATATTCCATTACCAGATAAAGATTGTTCTTATCGTCTTTTATGACATTTATAACCCTCAGTATGTTCTTATGTTCCAGCTTTGCCGTATCAACAGCTTTTTGCCTGTAAGTTTCCAGGAACTCCGTATCTTTACCGAAATAATCATTGTTTATCTTCTTTATTGCTACGAATTTCTGCAGCATAGTATCCCATGCCCGGTAGAGCACTGTTGTCTTTCCTGTACTTATCTCATCAAGAAGCAGGTACTGGTTATTTATTATCCGCATTTTTTCCATATTTGATATTTATTATCGTTCTTTTCAGTTTTTACTGCATAACGCTTAATATTATTGTTTTAAGTTCGTACGGCGCATATTACAAGTCACTATATACTGTCTTCTACCCGCGTCATTGATGATGTAATCCACATCCCAAAGAGTCTTATCTATCTTAGTCTGTTTTTTAGCCGGCTTCATTGTATTCAGAACACACATGCCAAGCGCATACGTGGCTTTTTCCGAAACCGATCCGGTACTGCCAAAACCCATTTTCTTCACATAAATACTATGTTCACCCATTTCCAGTTTAGTAAAATAAGGAGTTATTCCCACCTCTTCCCCGTTAATGCTCACAGCAGCTCCCACAGGCAGCGATTTTATCTCAATTTCAACAGTAAAAGGGATTTCATATCCTCCTTTGATAGATTTACTTCCGGGTATAAAGATATTCCGGCCGCCTTTCTTGTCATCAAATATATTCAATATCCTTATCACGGGAGCATATTCTTTCTTTGTCAGCCTTAACTTATACGCATCCATTTCCAGATTTTGCAAATATACCGGCGTTTTGGGTGATAATCCGAATTTTTTAATATAATCCATGCCATTCACTATTATCTCTATGTTTGCACCCGATGGCCGGCTGGCTATTTTTAGTCCCGAAGGCCACAGAATATTCCGTAAAGTGCTTCCTATATAAGTGTATTGTACGCTAATATCCAGCGCTATCAATCCTCCCAACAGGAGTAATCCCATAACTATCAGAGAAAAAAACCTTTTTTTTCTATGCTTTTTTACGATCATCTCCTTATCCCTGGTTTCGCTCTCTATTTTTTTCTGCATCACCATTCCGGACAGACTCTTTTCTTTTTCATCTGCGGATTCACTGAATACGGGTCCGGTATTACCGAAAATTGAGCGGTTCTCGATTATCTCAAGCCTTTTTCTTTTATATTCAGGACTGTATTTATAGGAATCAGGCTTATATGGTTCTCTTTCTTCTTCTGACAGTTCCTGTTCAGGCAATCCTTCATTATCTTCCACAGAAACCTTAAATTCTCCGACATCCAGAACATGCTCGTCTGCCGGAGATGTCTCGGGACTATCATCTTCGGTTTTCTTTACCTTTGGTTCTTCTTCAACTTCCAGCCCCATCCCGGCAGGCTCTTCCGGCAGAGTTTTTTCAGCCTCTTCTTCCGGTTCTTCTTCATTATCCGGTTCAGCTGTTTCAGCTGCGGCGGCTTTATCCGTTTCGGGTTTTTCATCGTTTTCAGTCTTTTTTTGAGGTTCCTGCGCGCCTTCACTTTCTATCCCTCGTGATTTCTCGGACATCTCCTTCTCTGGATCTTCAGCCGGCTTTTCCTCATCTTCAGTTTCTTCTTTGCTTTCAGGAATATCTTCTATATCTGCTGATTTAAATTGTTCTTCGGCTGGTTCTTTTTCTTTTCGCTGTCCGGCTATACCGACTCCTTCCATTGCTTCCGCCAGCCTCTTTTCTATATCCTGTGTATTATTAGCCGGCTGGTCTTCTGCGGCTATCTCTTCTTCCTGCTCTTCCTCCTGTTCATGTAACTTGCGCAGGTTTTCGGGTATTATATTTACATCGACATCAAGTTCTTCATCCGCTTCTTGCCTGGATTCTTCTTCCAGGTCATCCAGCATCATCCCTGCATTCTCTGATTTGCTGAACACAGAACGAAAATCAAGTTTTGAATCCCTCTCCATTTCCTCATCCAGAACCCCTATTTCAATCGCCATCAGATCCTGGATAAAACTCTTATAATCCTTCATAAGTTCTTCTGTAGTGCCTTTTTTACTCAGGTAACGTTTTATCTCAATAAACATCTCTGCCGCGTTCTGATATCTTCTGTCCGGAGATCTCTGAAGGACCTTTTTCAGTATTTTTTGTATTTCATCGGGTATCTTCTTTTCTTTGAGCTTCTTAAAATCTATATTTGCTTTCCTTACTTTCTGCCATGTATCCACATCTACTTCGCCATCAAAAGCTTTTTCGCCGGTCAACACTTCATACAGGATTATTCCGCAACTGAAAAGATCCGAACGCGGATCAAGATCCGTTTTCCCATCAGCCTGTTCGGGTGACATATAGGATATCTTTCCCTTTAATTTGCCTTTTTCCGATCTTTGAGCTATATTACTTTCCTCTCCGACCTTAGCTATGCCGAAATCGGTCAATTTTATCCTGCTGTCAAAATAGAGCATTACATTACCGGGTGATATATCCCTATGGGTAATATTAAGGGGCCGGTCCGTAAGTTCGTCCCGTATCGCATGTGCATAGTCGAGGGCTTTAAGCACTTCCGAAGTAATAAAAAGCGCTATATCAACAGGAATATTGACTATATTTCTCTTGCATTTCTCAATCAGGTATTCAAGGTCCACTCCCTTGACATAATCCATAACAATATAGAAGCCGCCCTCCTGATCCTTAACGAAGTTCACAACTCTTACTATGTTCTCGTGTTCCAGTTTTGCTGTATTGATGGCCTCCTTACGGAACATATCCACATACTTGGCATTACTCGAAAATTCTCTATGTATCTTCTTAATAGCAACTATCTTCTGGAGCATGCTGTCCCATGCCCTGTAAACGGTTGCGAACCCGCCGGTACCTATCTTCCTTATGACAAGATACTGATTATTGATTATGGCCCAATATTTTCCCATTTATATCAACTGCTCCCTGTGAATTATTTTATTCCTGCTGCTTTTATTCATGCAGACATATTAAACGGCAATCGAAAATCATTTTTGGAATCTTCATCCATTTCCTTTCTGAGCGTCTTTATTTCATCTGAAAGTATCTTATTTATAAATGTCTTGTATTGTTCCTGCAATTTTTCTGTTGTCCCTTTCTTACTCAGATAGCGCTTAATATCTACAAACATCTCGGCTGCGCTTTGATATCTTTTGTCCGGTGATTTTATAAGCGTCTTTTTTATGATATTCTGAAGTATATCAGGTATGTCCAGTTCTTCGAACCTGCTGAAATCGGCATCTACTTTCCGCACCTTTTGCCATATCGCGACATCGGATCCTGCATCAAATGCTTTATGCCCTGTAAGGAGTTCATATATCAATGAACCGCAGCTGAACAGGTCAGAGCGGGGATCTATGTTCTCACGCAATTCTGCCAGTTCTGGCGACATGTAAGATATTTTTACCTTTAATTTATCTTCCTTGATATTCTTCCTGAGACTGCTCTCTTCCCTGATCTTTGCTATTCCAAAATCTGTAAGTTTTATCCTGCCGTCAAAATAGAGCATCACATTGCCCGGCGAAACATCTCTATGGACAATATTGAGCGGCTCGTTAGTAAGTTCATCCCTGGCATTGTGTGCATAATCGAAAGCTTTTATTACTTCAGCTATCATATACAAAGCCACTTCAGGCGGGATTTTTATTGAGTTTCTTCTGCATTTATTAATCAGGTACTGAAGGTCCGCCCCTTTAACATAATCCATGATTATATATACCCCCCCCTCCTCATCCCTGGTGAAATTTACTACCCTGACTATGTTGCGGTGCTCGAGTTTTGCAGTGTCTACGGCCTCTTTGCGGAACATGTGTATATACTTGGGTTCATTTGAATATTCCTTGTGTATCTTTTTAACCGCTACAATTTTATGCAGCATATTATCCCAGGCTTTATATACTGTGTAAAATCCGCCTGAGCCTACTTCTCTTATAATGAGATACTGGTTATTTATTATTTTCGGGTATTGTCCCATTTCTCTTTTGCTATTACTTCCATCCTCTCAGAAAGTTTGTCCCAATCAAGAGGTTTTATGATACAATCATCCGCACCGTAATCAAAACCCTTTTCTATCTCAGGTACGTTCCCGGAAATAATTATAACAATCGTTGAACTCGTATCGCTGTTCTGCTTTATCTCCCGGCACACTTCAAAACCGTCCTTTCCCGGCATAACGACATCCAGTAAAGCAAACTCCGGGTTCTCTTTCCGGACCTCCTCAATAGCCTTCATCCCGTCATCCACGATAATAGCCCGATAACCCTTGCCTTCAAGCCACAGCTTACCTGCCTGCAGTACTGTTTTATCGTCATCAGCAATTAAAACTTTCTTTTTACCCATTTTCCTTTATCCTCCTTACGAATTTTTATTCTCTTCATCGAGAAAATATTTCACTTCTTCAACCAGGTCTTCCGCCGAAAATTCCTTATTTAAAAATCTGTCTACACCCAGCACTTTTTTCTTATCTATTCCATCAGCAAAATACCCGGAAAACGCTATAACAGGTATTTTCTCCAGCTCCTCGTCTTTCTTGAGTTGCCTTGTTATCTCAAATCCGTCTTCCCTCGGTAAGACTATATCCATCAATATAACATCAGGCTTCGTCTTTTTTGCTCTTTCAATCGCAGTGGGACCGTCTTCCGCGCCTATTACATCATACCCCATGGACTGCAGCCTCACATGGAGCAGCCGCAATATTTCAGGATTATCTTCAACCACCATAACTGTTTTCTTTTCGGTTACTGTCCGGATTTTGTCATTAAGTTGTTTAAAATCGAGCGGTTTTTTAAAAAAGCCGACTGCTCCGAGTTTAAGAACTTCATTTCTGTATTTATCTGACGTAACAGACATTATTATTACAGGTATTTCCTTTGTGGTTTTTTCTGCTTTTAGCTCTTTCAGCACCTGTATCCCGTCCAGCCCGGGCATCATAATATCCAATATAATAACATTGGGTATCTCCTGAATTGCTCTGCGCAGGCCCTCTATACCGGAATTCGCCATTGCGACATCATACCCGGTATTCTGCAAACTGTCCCTTAAGACTGCCGCTATAATATCTTCACTTTCAATTACAAGTATTTTTTTTTTCAACCTGTTACCTGCTTAAATTCTTCAGCCATTTTTTTCAGAAAATCTTTTTTCTAATGAAGCTGTATTCCCTGCCGGCAGCATTACAATGAATACGCTGCCGCCGCCGAGCCCTTCCGATTCTGCCCAGATCATTCCATTGTGCGCCCTGACTATTTCCCTGCAGATCGCCAGCCCCAGCCCCCGGCCGGTCTGTTCCCTCTTCCGGTCTGTCTCATCCCTGGTATAAAAAACTTCAAATATAGAATTAAGGCTTTCCTTCGGGATGCCCTTC
>JBDRKX010000042.1:0-31618 GCA_043813605.1 Elusimicrobiota bacterium
CGACAGGAAGAGCAGGCTGCTCCAGGAAGTAGTTGTAGGTAAATGCGTTCCGAAACTGCTGGATAAGATCGGGCTCAAAATAGATTTATTACATATGAACGAAGCCCATACTGTCACTGCCGCGTGTTACATCAAAGAAATGAAAAAATACAGCAGTATCCCGATACTGTTCACTACTCACACACCGGTACCTGCAGGCATGGAGATATACCCTGTGGAATGGTTCGATCTTCTCGAACTTCCAGAAAAATATTTAGACCTCTTCAGGCCGAAACCGTCGAGCAACATACTGGATTTCACACTTGCTGCGCTAAAACTCTCTTCATTAACAAACGGCGTTTCACTTGAACATGCCGAGGTGACAAAAAACATGTTCCTCGAACACAGGAAAAAGATCATAGGTATAACAAACGGTTCATCCAGATACTGGCAGGCGCCGGAACTTCGAGACCCGGATTCCGTTACTCCCGAAAAACTCTGGGATGTACATCTCAAATACAAAAAAGAAGCGCTTGAAGATGCATCGAACAGGTTAAAAAACATATTGAATGAAGAGATCATTTTCGATATCAACAAACCATCTGTCGGACTTTTCAGAAGAATAGTCGACTACAAACAACAATATCCCATGTTATGTGACATAATCGAAGCGGTATGCGCGCCACTCGGTGAAAAAGTGATGACACCGATGGGTGAACTTAACGGACTCGGGATGCAGGTATTTATCGCCGGTTACGCCCATCCGACAGACGCAGAAAGACAGGAATGGGTCAGCCGGTTTATCAAATGGACTATTTCTGAAAATTTGCGCGGCAGGTTCGCATTCCTTCCGGGTTATGGAGAAGTGCTCCTCAGACACGGCGCAAGAGGATACGACATATGGATAAACTGCCCGATCAAGGATATGGAAGCATGCGGGACCTCCGATCAAAGATCCGCCCTCAACGGTAATATCAATATATTTACTTATACAGGAGGGCCGCGGGAATACATAGAGGAGATCGACGAAGACAAAGCAACCGGATGCGGATTCGTTATCGACCCGTACAGTCCAGGGACACTCTACAGGAAACTTGAAAAAGCGTCACAACTATGGTACAGCTGTATAAACGGAGATAGCGACACTTATAAAAAAATAATGTTCAATTCCTATAAAGCAGGTATGACCATGACCATAGAAAACATGGCCTTGAAATATGCGCGCGATCTCTATCTGCCGGCTCTTGAGATGACGGAATGAATGCAGGTGACACTATCGGTAAAGTAGATTTTATTTTCGGACTGCATTTTCACCAGCCTGTCGGAAATTTCACCGAAATACTTGAAAACGCCTACAGGGACGCCTACCTGCCCGTCATAAGTACATTCAGCAGGTTTGAGAATATTAAACTCAATCTGCATATCTCGGCGCCGCTCCTTGAGTTTTTCTTATCCGAGCACCCGGATTTTCTCGCCAATATAAAAGAACTCGTAAAACAGGGCAGGATAGAGATGCTCGGCGGAGGTTTCTACGAACCGATATTGATTTCTATTCCTAAACGGGATATTGAAGGACAGATATCGATGATGGAAGATTTCCTTGACAAACATCTTGCCGCGAAAAGCCGCGGCATATGGCTGACCGAAAGAGTATGGGAACCGCATATACCTTCCCTCTTAAAAGATACTCATGCAGAATACCTTGCTGTAGATGATACACATTTCATCCAGGCCGGTTTTCCGCCGGACAGCCTTAACGGGTATTATATGACAGAAGACGCCGGAAACAAACTTGGAATATTCATCATCAGCAAGGAACTGAGGTACTCGATACCGTTTCATCCGGTCAAAGGCATAATGAAACAATTCCGCCGGTATGCTCAATCCGCACACGACACTCTTGTCTGCATGCTTGATGACGGGGAGAAATTCGGTGTCTGGCCAAATACAAAAGAATGGGTTTACGGCAACAACTGGCTCGAAGATTTTTTCCGGTCACTGGAAGAAAACTCATCCTGGCTCAGTACCCATACCCTGTCAGGATATTTTGACACGCATAAACCGGCCGGCAAAGCATATCTTCCGGCATGTTCCTATTCGGAGATGCTCGAATGGACAATACCGGTTAAAGGCGCGCAATACATCAATGCCGTCAAACAGACCCTCCGGGATCACGGCCTTTTAAAAGAAACAGAAAAATACCTTACCGGAGGCATATGGAAAAATTATTTTTTTAAATACCCGGAATCCGATTATATGCACAAGAAGATGCTCTACCTCAGCAATCGGCTTGATAAAGAAGCCGTAAATTTTCCTGATAAAGATCTACTCCATGAAGCATATTCATACCTCTTCCGCTCACAATGCAACTGCAGTTACTGGCACGGCGTATTCGGCGGTATATATCTTTCTCATCTCAGAAATGCAGTATATGAGAACCTGATCAGGCTGCACAATGTGCTTGACACTATAAAACACAAAGGGCAACCGTTCATCTCAGTTGAAAACAAAGATATGGACTGCGACGGCAGCGAGGAAATACTTATCGATACTGACAAGATGTTTGCATCCATTAAACCTTCAGAAGGAGGCATGATAGCAGAGTTATCGGACAAGGATACCTGTTTCAATCTTCTCAATACCGTATCAAGAAAAGAAGAATCATATCATGTCAGGATAACAAACAAACCGAATGGTCCTGATCAGGACTCTGCCGGCGGCAGCGGATCCGCTGTGTCTATCCATGACATACCGAGATCCGATGATCCCGCTTTTAAAGCAGGCCTGGTTTATGACACACACCTGAGAAAATGCATGATAGACAGGGTTTTTCTCCGGGATGTCACTTTAGAAAATATCATGGACGGCAATGCAGCGGAAATCCCGGTTTATAATTCAGTATACGTGCCCCGCTTAATATCAGAAACCGGTACCGTTTCTGTCTGCCTGGAAACCGGGATCGATGCCGATCCTTTAGAGCTTGGTATCTCCAAGAAACTTGTTTTTAAAAGCGGGAAAAGAGGGTTTGACGCGACTATATCCGTAACAAATTTCTCCGATTCAGAAACCTGTATCCGGTACGGCGCAGAATTCAACTTCTCCATGCTGTCTGATCTATCACCGGATAAAACATTTTTCCTTGGAGACCAGGATTTTTCGAAACCGCTTTCGGAAGCGGCTGCTGAATCAGGCATATCTTTTTTCGGTATAAACGACAGGGACTTGGGTATAAGAATAGATATCAGGATGGATAAAGAAGGAAAAGTTTTCTCATTTCCTGTCAGGACAGTAACCGATTCAGAATCCGGATTCGAACTCACATACCAGGCTACATGCATGATACCGGTATTCGAACTGGAACTCAACAGCGGTGATACATTCGTCCTGAACCTGAATTTTTCAGTTAAGAGTATAAAAAAAGCGGACTGACTGAAGACAAGGACTGCTTTTGTTCAGCGGTTGCCGACGTGGGCGTCCATGAACCTCAGGAAATTAATATAGACCAGCTGCTGTTCCATCAGCAGCCTGTCCGGACCGAGTGTCCACCATTCCTTTGGAGTAAAATAAGCGGATACTTCGGCTTCTGCTCCGGACCGGCCGGCCCATTGTATCAGATGCAGGTTGTCTGACTGCGTAAGTTTGACAGCAATATCCAGAAGTGTCTTTTTTCCGGTGAGCTTTGCCTTGTTCAGTATATGATGCATAAGACGGAATATAGCCTGCTGGGCCGCATTACCGAGGAAGAACTCCATGCCGCCCGAACCTGCCCATGTAGCCCCGAACTCTTTAACGCGCATCGCGTGGCTCTTCTTTGAGAACTTGTCGATAAGTTCACCCGGATTCAGCATGCAGATATTCCTCTGCTCGAGTTCCTGGGGCAGGTGTTCCATAAAATCGAATATACCGGTATCTCTTTTATGATGCTCACCGAATGTCTCGAAATCCCATCCAAGCATCACGAATTCACCCCTGGTCTCGTTGATCCAGTATGCATAATCATCGGCCTTCAGCGGATAACCGTGCCAATTGCGGTTGGAGAACCTGTATCCCACGTCATCGCTGAGTTCCAGATGCCGCGCAAGGAGTTTCATCTTCTGGTTTTCATGGTGGTATATATGCGTCGGTTCGCGCCATTCGAGCACCCATTGCCTTCCATCCATGACAGCCCCTTCAAAACCCATTTTCTGGAGCGCAAAATAGACATCATTCGACATATACATCTCAGTAGTATCCGTTACACGGATCTCTTTCTTAAAAAATTTCTCAAGGTAATTCTTCGCCCATTCCATCTGGGAGATAAACAGGTCAATATCAAAATAGAAAATAAAACTGTGATACGGCTCGACACAGACGAGCTCGACATTGGGATGCCCTATCAACGATTTAAGTTCATCGACAAGAGAACTGTTCCACCATATTGCCTGTTCAATGAATGATACCGATATGCCTATGGATATCTTGAACCCCTTACTGACAAGTTCCCTGAACATCTTAATAGCCGGAAAATAGCATTCCCCCGCCACCTTCTCAAGATAAAACCTGTTCATCCCGTCATCAAAGAGATAGTCTTTCAGGTCTGCCAGTTTTGTCTCTAAAGGTATATCCATTGCCGGCAGTTTAACCCGCTGCGGCTGATGTATAACCGTGTATATAGATAGATTCTTTGCCATTTTTTCCTCCTACCTGCTCTGTTCCTTAAGATGGACCAGTCTTGCCAGCAGATTGCTTATTATAACATTTTTCCATGAATAATTTTTAGCCGTTGTATGAGCCATTTTCCTTATTTCTTCGTTCCTTCTGGGATTACGGTGAAGAAACTGTATATACGAGACTATCTCCTTCGGATCCTCTGTTTCAAGGACAATTGAATTCTTAAACGGCACAGCATAATCCTCACCGGTAGAACCCAGGAAAGTTATTCCTTTGCAGGCCATTACCTCGAGCCCGACCAGACCGAACGGTTCATGACCGCTGTTTGCCAGAACGGCATCGCATTCGTAATATAACGGTTTCAGCAGGTCCTCAGACATGAAAGGTTTTATATTGTATATATCCGCCCTCGGAGCCGCTGCCAGTGCGGCCCCCAGGCAGTCTATTGTAAGGTCTTCAAGATAGATATCCGCCACCTTCAGCCCAAGATACCTTATCTCGTAAAAAACCTCTCCTCCGAAAGGTTCGTTCCCGCCCTTCATCAGCAGTACGGGCTTGAGCCCTTTCCTCTTGAGTATCGGAAGTGCCCTGATAGCCATATGCCAGCGTTTATCAGGTGAAAACCTGCCGAGTTTAAGGAGTATGATATCCGCGCCGGTACTCTTATGGAGCCTTCTATCATAACTTATATCTTTCGGTTTTTTAAAAAAATTATCCGGGATGCCATTAGGTATGACTGTCGGATTGATCCCCCAGTTCCACATCTGGTGTTTCATGTATTTGCTTACAGTCGTGATATTCGCAACAAAGTTGAGCGCACCCCAGTTGATCCTGTGGAACGAATAAATATTGTTGGCATTCCAGAGCAACATCACCTTGTCCCTGAGACCGTTATAATAGAGATGTTCGCTCAGCGCCACCACTGTATCGGCGGTATGCCATTCTTCCGCCATTATCACAACAGTCTTGTTATCATTTACCGCCGGACGGACTATATTGTCGGTTACAAAATACGGTACGCTGCCTTTGAAATCCCGCAGTTTGTTCTCTTCCCCGTCATAAACGCCGCCGGGATGATATTTGCTTATCCACTGGCACCACCTGTGGATATACAGTTTCCCGTCGACCTTTTTTTCAAAACCCGGTTTATCAGGATCTCCGATAAAAAAGAGATGCGTCTCGTAACCCAGACTTGCAAGATTCATTGTCAGTCCCCTGACCCTCGTACCCAGTCCGCCGCTCAAAGCATAGTCGTCCGGGCCCTCGAAAGAGAGTATGACAAACACCGTATTTTCCGGTTTTATTTTTAAATTATGCATGCTGTTTATTCTAACTTTTCTATATAAATATCCCCTGTTTTTTGTCTGATTTTTTTTTGATTAAATTGTGACGATTATTTAAAATATATTAATATAATCTATAAAGTCAAATTTATGGTCGTGAAAACTTATTTTCGCGGAATCGGCGGCCGGCAGTAAGACTGTCATAATACCGCCGGACGATCTCTTTTATGAACAGCAGCGCTCTTTCTAAAATACCGGGGCCTTCTACATTTGCCGCCGCAAAGAGCGCGGTCCTCTCATAAAACCTTTTCTCAGATGAAATACCTGTAATAATATTCTCTCCGGCAGGTATAGCGCAGGCATACCCTACCAGCTGCCCTTTTACAACCGGGGCTTCAGTACCCGCGCGTGTCTGCCTGTATACGATTCTGTAATCCGTATCCTTTTCCTGCCAGACAACTGTTCTCAAAGGTTTTCTTGTAACTGCATTGAATTCTTTCTTTTCTTTTCCGTGCAGCCTGAATACCACACTGCTGCCGGAAGGCAGGATATCCTTTAAAATAATGTTATCAAATCCGTGATCAAGAAGTTTTTTTGTCTCTCTAAAACAAGCTCCCCTGGAAGCAGTCCCCATTACTACAGAGATAAGTCTTATCCCGTTCCTCATTGCAGTCGCTGCAAGGCAAAAACCGGCTGATGCAGTATGCCCGGTTTTAAGACCGTCTATACCGTCGTATCCGAAAGAAAGTCCGGGAAGCATCCAGTTGCGGTTAACCATTCTGAAGGACGGACGGTTTCTATAGATAAAATCTTTTGACCTTATACTGCTGAACCCGGTCACCCCGGGATAATCCGACACAAGACGGTTCGCGAGTTTTGCCGCCGATAGAGCCGACATCCTGTTTCCACCGGACGGATACGGAACCTGTAGCTGTATACCGCCGTTACTAAGACCGGTCGAATCGAAGAACCTCGTATCATCCATCCCGAAACTGGATGCTTTTGAATTCATCTCACGGACAAAATCCGGTTCTCCCCCGGAAATATGCTCTGCCAGCATTATCGCAGCGCTGTTTGCCGAATAAACAGATACCGCTTCAAACAGTTTTCGTACAGTGTACGCTGCGTTTTTTTCAAGGGAAAACTCCGAAAGGTTCCTGTATGCAGATATACTGTATGCATATTCGCTCACATTTACGATATCAGTCCATGATATCCGGCCGGCAGCTACTTCCTCCATCAGAAGGTATTCCGTCATCATCTTTGTAAGACTGGCCGGCGGCAGCGGTATCCTGGCATTCTGTTCATATAATATCATGCCTGTGCGGCTTTCTATAAGAATGGCTGAACGCGCATCGACCTTCGGTAAACGGCTGTCTCTGCATACAGCAGGCAGAGAACTAAAAAATATCAATATGAAAAATATTGCCCTTTTAAGATATTTCATCAAATTGTGGGTATATAAATCCAGAAGATAATTATATACGCTTCTCCGGCTGTTGTAAACATTCGATCCGTTCTACCGGAGCAAGCATGCACGAGATATTCCCAAAACATCCTATTGCCCGCCATACTGGACAAAAGAGTAACTAAAAAATATAATAAATCCATTATTTGAATCATAAATTATGAAAAAAACTCCCTTATATGAAACACATATCGGGCTTAACGCAAAGATAGTACCTTTCGCAGGATGGCTCATGCCGGTTTCATATTCAAGTATAATCGAAGAACATAGATACTGCCGTACAAAAACTGCGATTTTCGATATATGCCATATGGGAGAACTCCGTTTCAAAGGAAATATTGCGGAAAGCGGACTGGAGAACACCTTCACACAATCACTGGACAGCCTGGAAACAGGCAGATGCGCATACGGTTTTATACTGAATGACAGCGGCGGCATAATAGACGATTCTGTTGTTTTCAAAATATCACCTGCCGGGATCATGTTTGTTGTCAATGCTACAAGAATAGAAGAGGATTTCAAAACGATCGGGGACCATATAGCCGGTGCTGAACTTACCGATATATCCGGGGAAACGGCAAAAATAGACCTGCAGGGCCCTCTCTCCCGAAAAGTGATCAATGATACACTGGGAATACAGCTGGATATCGGTTTCTTCCGTTTCAAAGACTTTGATATTTATGGTGAGAATGTCATAATCAGCAGAACAGGATATACCGGTGAACTGGGATACGAAATATTCTCGGGTATCGAATCATGTAAAAAGATCTGGGAAAAACTGTCAGGCGATGACAGGGTTATGCCTGCCGGACTCGGAGCCAGAGATATATTGCGTACAGAGATGGGGTATTGCCTCTACGGCAGCGATATAGATGAAAAAACCACGCCTCTTGAAGCCGGACTCGGCTGCTTTGTCAATTTCAATAAGGATTTTACCGGTAAAAAAGCGCTGCTTGAACAGAAGAGCCGGGGAATAAGACATATCAGGACCGGACTGAAAACTCTTTCCAGGCGCGCGCCGAGGCATGACCACCGCATACTTTTTGATAATACCGATATAGGCAGGATAACCAGCGGATGTTTTTCACCCTCGCTTGAAACAGGAATCGGCATAGGTTATGTCTTGCCGGAACACGCTGAACCCGGGACAAAGGTAACAGTAGAAGATGAAAGGTCAAGGAGAATAGATGCTGAGATAACTGAACTCCCCTTTCAAAGGAAAACGTCGCTCAAAGACTAGAAAGGCAGGAAGATAATGGAAGAATTTTTTACAAAAGACCATGAATGGATAAAGATCGAAGGCAATACCGGCAGACTGGGCATAACATCATATGCCGTTGGCCAACTCGGCGATATAACCTTTGTTGAACAGCCTGAAACCGGAAAAGGCGTGAAGCAGGGTGATATCATATGTGAGCTGGAGTCAGTAAAAGCCGCAAGTGATATATACGCGCCGGTATCAGGTACGGTTATTGAAACAAATCCTTCTGTTGAGACATCACCCGGGATCCTGAACTCAAGCCCGGAAACTGACGGATGGATCGCGTTGATAGAGATGTCCGATACCGGCGAGCTCGCAAACCTCATGAACCGGAGCCAGTACGACGAATATACGGAAGGACTGAAATAATTTTATTTTCAGGAGATTATCAGTGAAATACACACCGCATACAGCCGAAGATATAAAGAAGATGCTTGATACAATAGGCGCCGTATCGGTAGAAGATCTTTTCTCCGATATCCCGGCAGGACTCAGGACAAAATCGTTCGACCTGCCTGAAGGCGCCGGTGAATCCCAGACCATGGATTATTTCAGAAAACTGGCCGATACATATTCTGACGGACTTATCAGTTTTACCGGCGGAGGTTTTTATGATCATTATATCCCGTCTGCTGTTAATGCCCTTTCATCTCTGCCTGAGTTCTATACGGCGTATACGCCCTATCAGCCGGAAGCTTCACAGGGGACACTCCAGTCGCTTTATGAATATCAGAGCGCAATATGCCGGCTGACCGGGATGGAAGCTTCAAACGCTTCAGTATATGACGGAGGTACTGCTATTGCGGAAGCTGTACTTATGGCCCTGAAAATAACCCGGCGCAGAAAAATCATCATAGACAGTTGTGTAAATCCGATATACAGGCATATCTTACAAACATATACTGAATACCTTGACTGTCAGATCATTGAGATCGAAGATGCAGGTCTTTCCATGGACAGAGAAAAATGTAAACTCCTGCTTGATAGCGATACTGCGGCAGTTGTGTTCCAGAATCCTAATTTTTTCGGGACATTGGATGACTATTCGGATATTACCGCCATGGCGCATGATAACGGCTCGCTCGCTATAGCTTCAGTCTACCCGGTGTCGCTGGGATCACTCAAAACGCCCCGTGAAATGAACGCAGACATAGCCGCCGGTGAAGCTCAAAGCCTGGGAAATCCGCTTAATTTCGGCGGCCCTTATCTGGGATTCATGGCAACCAGAGAGAAGTATATACGCCATCTTCCCGGCAGGATAGCCGGAGAAACAACTGACAGTGACGGCCGGAGGGCTTTTGTGCTGACATTGCAGGCCAGGGAACAGCATATAAAACGGCATAGAGCTACTTCAAATATATGTACAAACCAGAACATGTGCGCTCTCAGGGCGCTGATATTTCTTTCATGTCTGGGAAAAACAGGATTCAGAGAACTTGCCCTGCTCAATCACGACAAAGCGCATTATGCTTCCGGCCTTCTATCAGAAATACCGGGCGTTTATGTATGTAATCCAAAAGGATTCTTCAATGAATTCACACTGGAACTTGGAACCGATTCGGCAAAATTGTATAAGAGTATGCTGAAAAAAGGATTTTCCGCAGGATTGCCGCTCGGAAATTTTTATAATAATATGCATACAAAACTGCTTGTCTGCTTTACGGAAAAAACCGATAAAGACCGCATTCACAGTTTTGTCGACACATTCATGGAAACCTTATCAGGGACATCATGAAACTCATATACGAAAAATCATCAAAAGGAAGACGTGGATTCACATACGGCCGTTCGGACATACCGCAGGCACCCGGCATATCCGAAGAATATTGCCGCAGTAAGGATGCGGATCTCCCTGAACTGAGCGAACTTGAAGTTGTCAGGCATTTCACAAGGTTATCCAATCTAAATTATTCCGTAGACACGAATTTCTATCCTTTAGGTTCATGTACAATGAAATATAATCCTAAAGTGCTTGAAGACATATCGGTTCTTGAAGGTTTCACGCAGCTTCACCCCTACTGGCCGCTGCTTGACGGCGAAAATGATATCACACAGGGAGCGCTGCGGGTACTCTATGAACTCCAGGTCAGGCTCGCAGGTATAACGGGTATGGATGATGTCACCCTTCAGCCTCTTGCAGGAGCCCACGGAGAACTGGCTGGAATGCTTATTATCAGAGCATATCATTCCTCACGCGGCGAAACCAGGAAATACGTTATTGTCCCGGATGAATCGCACGGTACTAATCCTGCTTCTGCTTCAATGGCAGGATACGAGGTTATAACCATACCTACTTCTTCAGACGGACAGATGGATATAACAGCGCTTAAAGAGAACCTGACATCGGACACGGCCGCTGTGATAATGACATGTCCGAATACACTCGGTATATTCGATACAAATATCAGCGAGATATGTTCCCTGGCACATTCAAAGGGGGCTGTCATGTATTGTGACGGCGCGAATATGAACGCTATCCTGGGCAAGGTCAGACCGGGCGATATCGGTTTCGATATAGTACATATAAACCTTCATAAGACATTCGCTACTCCGCACGGCGGAGGCGGACCCGGAGCCGGACCGGTTGCAGTCAAAAGCGGTTTTAAGGATTTCCTCCCGGTACCGAAGATCTACCGTACCGACGAAGGCCGGTATGCTGTTGAGCAGGTTAATTACAGGTCAATAGGAAGAATATCTCCTTTTTACGGGAATTTCTCAGTACTGTTAAAAGCATACGCGTATATAACACTGCTGGGAAAAGACGGGCTGATCGACGCGGGAGAAAAAGCCGTACTGAATGCCAATTACCTCATGACACTGCTTAAGGAGCATTATGAACTGCCGTATAACAGAAGATGTATGCATGAGTTTGTACTCTCTGCAGTATCACGGGAAAACCCGCAGGTCAGGGCCGTTGATATTGCCAAGTACCTGATCGACCGCGGATTTCATCCGCCTACAGTCTATTTCCCGCTCATAGTAAAAGAAGCCATGATGATCGAACCGACTGAAACGGAGTCAAAAGAAACTCTTGACTCGTTTGCCGAAGCCATGATCGACGCAGCGCGCCTGAGAAACGAGGACCCGGAAAAACTTATGGATTCTCCGCGCACCAGGTGCATAAAACGGCCTGACGAGACCCGCGCTGCGCGGTGTCTCAATGTAAACTATTCGCCGGATAATGAAGAATAGTATCAAGTGGAGGTTCATTGATACATCCTATTCCGACGGCGCGTACAATATGGCTGTAGACCAGGCGCTCTTTTCCACTTTCATTCCGGGTGAATCATTGCCGGTATTCAGATTATACGGATGGAAACCTCCTGCTGTATCCATAGGAAGATTCCAGAGAGCGGATTCTCTGCTGGATCTCGATGAATGTTATTCAAGAGGTATCCAGGTTGTCAGGAGGATAACCGGAGGAGGAGCTATCTATCATTCGGATGAACTGACTTACAGTTTTGTGTGCCCCGCTGAACTCACCGGCAGAACCGGCGTAAAAGAATCCTACAGGAAATTATGCAGTTTCCTGATAAACGCTTACAGGACATTCGGCATTGAAGCCGAATACGCCGCCGATTCAGATGCCGTGATAAACCCCTGCTCCCCGAAAAACCCGCTCTGTTTTGCGGCCAATGAAGAATACGACATAACATCTAACAGATTAAAGATAGGAGGCAATGCGCAGAAAAGGACACGCAATATAATATTCCAGCATGGTTCCATACCGCTTGAATTTGATCTTCCGGTCATAAGTTCACTCTTTAAGATCTCAGATAAAGAAATCACTGATAATTCAACCGCTTTCTGTTCATTACATCCCGGTACTAAAAGTGAAGACCTGAAAAAAGCGCTGACTGCTTCTTTCTGCAACAACCTTGATATTGAATTCATTGAAAGCGCCCTGACCGGCATCGAACTGGAATACGCCGAGATGATAAGACCGGCCTTGATAGTGGAGGATATATGACCGTCACAAAGGTTCTGACAGCTGAAAATAAGCAGGACAGACGTCCTCCGTGGCTCACCCGCAAGATCATACTGCGTCAAAAAGAAAGAACTGCCAGGATCCTTGCCGGCCTGAACATAAATACTGTCTGTTCCAATACCATGTGTCCCAATATATCTGAATGCTACGGGAGGTCACAGGCAGCTTTTCTCATACTTGGCAATATATGCACGCGCGGATGCGGGTTCTGCAGCATGGCGGCCGGGATCCCGTTACCTCCCGAAAAAGACGAGCCTGAACGCATAGCGGCCGCCGCCGGGCGTCTCGGTCTTAGCCATGTGGTAGTAACCAGCCCGACAAGAGACGACCTCGAAGACGGAGGAGCGTATCTTTTTTCTGATGTTGTCTGTAAAATCAGAAGTTCAAAATGCGCAGATTCGATTGAACTGCTTATACCGGATTTCTGTGGAAACACCGGATCTCTTGATACAATAATGGCATCTGAACCGGATATCATAGGCCATAATATTGAAACAGTCAGGCGTCTGTACAATATACGTAAAGGTGCAGACTACCAAAGATCCCTGGATCTGCTGGATTACGTAAGCAATACATCCCGCAGCATTAAAGTCAAATCCGCGCTGATGTTAGGGCTCGGCGAAACACCGGAGGAAATACTGGAAACATTCGATGATCTGCTCCATTCCGGCTGTCGTTACCTGGCGATCGGCCAGTATCTTCCTCCGGGCAGGAACTTCTATCCGGTCAGAGAGTATATAAGGCCGGAAAAATTCGAGCATTACAGGAAAAGAGCGCTGTCGCTTGGGTTCCTCTACGTAGAGAGCGGCCCATATGTAAGGAGTTCCTATAACGCGGACAGATATATGCAGCGGAGGCAGATATGAAAAACTTCGACTATGTGATAATCGGCGGCGGCCCTGCCGGCTGCAAAGCCGCCATGCGCCTGGCAGATAAAGGCGGAACGGTATGCATCATAGAAGAACGCGAAAACGGCATGGGCGGGACATGTCTCAACGAAGGCTGTATCCCGGTAAAATCGATCCTTCATATTGCTTCGACTTTCAGCCGTATGAAAGAGTTTACAGACAACCGGCATATAGATGCAGAAAGAATCGCTGTCCGCGTAAAAGAAAACACTGCGACCCTCAGAAACGGGCTGCTGTTTACCCTGAAAAATAAAGGGATCGTGATCATCCCGGGCAGAGCATCATTCATCAATGATAATACTGTTGAGATAAACTGCCCGGACGGTTCAGAAAGAATAAGCGCAAAGGCTTTTCTCATTGCAACAGGCTCTTTGCCGCGAAAACTTACCGGTGTCAAATACAGCGCCAGGATACTGGACAGTAAGAGCATGCTTGATTCTTTCTATATACCGGATGATATTCTTATTATAGGAGGGGGTTATATAGGTTGTGAGTTTGCTTCTCTCTTCAGCTTGCTGGGAACAAAGGTCACCCTGATGGAAACATGCTCCAGTATCCTGCCGGGCGAAGACGCGGATATTTCAAAAGCCCTTTCCAGGTCTTTCAAAAAACAGTCGATAAGGATGATCACGGGAGCCGAAGTCAGCTATGTATCTGATAATGGCAACGGAGTATCAATATCTTATACGAAAAAGGCCTTTGTGAAACCTGAAACGGTATCTTTCGGCACAGTTCTTGTTTCAGTGGGAAGAGTGCCGTTTTCTACCGGGCTGGGACTTGATAATGCAGGTATAGATACTGAAAACGGTTTTATCCGGACAGACGATAATATGCAGACTGCCCGCAGCAATATTTACGCGGCCGGAGATGTAATAAACAGCGTCATGTTCGCCCATGCCGCATACAGGGAAGCGATGAATGCCGCTTTGTCCATGTCCGGTGAAACCTGCATGCCTGTTGATTATTCCAAAGTGCCCAGAATAGTATTCACATCACCTCAGACAGCTGCGACCGGTATCACTGCCGAAGAGGCCGGGGATAAAGGCATAGATGTGAGGTGTTATAAGGCGTTCTTCAAGGCAAATGCCAGGGCTGTAATATCACAACAGACCGACGGTTTCTTAAAACTTGTTTTTGAATCGAAATACGGCAGGTTGATCGGCGCATCAGCCGTCGGCCCGGAAGTTTCCGAACTGATACATACACTTAATCTGGCTGTTTCAAAGGGTTTAACGCAGGAAGATCTTCAGAATACGGTATTCGGGCATCCCACCTACTCGGAGATCATCCAGGATACGCTGACCTAAGGGGGAAATACCCGGGACCTTAAATCCCGATCACTTGCTCAGGATTTCTGTTATCTTGGTGAGCAGCCTGTCCGTTTTCACGGGTTTTATAACGTATCCTACCGCGCCGCTTGCAAATGCTTTTTCCACATCCGATCCCAATTGTTCAGAAGTACACATTATAATCGGTATCGGCGCTGTCTTGGCATCCCTTTTCAACACCTGACATGTTGCGACACCGTCCATTCCCGGCATTGTCACATCCAGTAATATAATATCAGGACTACCGCTCTTCGCAAGTTTGATACCCTCCTCGCCGCTGTATGCCAGTAGTACTTTGTATCCGGCTGATTCAAGTATGTTTTTATTAGTAAGCTGAATTAATTTAGAATCATCTATTGATAATACTTTTATCTTAGCCTCTCCGAATAATCCCATATATTCCTCCTCAGAGTTTTTCCATACCGAATCTTTTTGATCTTATGATCAGTTCCCCTGTTGATGTATTGAACTCCACTGTCCTCCCGTGTGTACCCCCGGTACTCTCACCTGCAATCGTTATGTTTTCTCCCTCCAGGATCATCTTAGCTGCATCTACATTCCTCAGCCCTATATTACTGATAAGCTTTGAATCCAGAGATGTGAACATGCTCGCCCCGCCGATTATGTAAGACCTGTAGCGGCTCTTAATTCCTCCCTTTTCCTTCATCCTGTTAAGCAGTTCCCTTATCCCCGTATCCGCGCATTTAGCCGGATTGGATACCGAATGCACCATTGAAGAATCAGCATGCATTATATGAGCGAGGCCGCCGAGTTTTTTTACAGGATCGTATATTATAACCGCAATACACGAACCGAGGCTGGATGTCGTAATCACGGAATTATTCTCCGCTATACCCAGATCCCCTATACCTACTCTGTATATTTCCGACATCTTCTATTCTATTCCCATTTTCTTAAACATAAGACTGATAGATTCCTTATTAGGGAAGATAAGGAAATTCCCGTCTATCTCTACATTGCTGACACTGAATTTAGTCTTTACTATCAGCGCATAATCGGACACCTCGGATATCTCTATGAGTATAAAATCTATTATTGCGCCGAGCATGTCTTCTGCAAAATGCGGTATTGAAGGAAAAGTGTTCACTTCCATCATTTCCGCCATTATGTTGAGGTATGTATTGGTAAGTATATTCCCCATTTCTTTTAACGCTGATTTGCCGAGTTCTGATAAGTACTCCGTTTCCGTTGAATCTTCACCCACAAGCAGGCCTGCGAGTGTATACGCGCTATTCTTGCTGAAAGCCAGCAGTACGCTTCCCGATATATCGCCGAGCATCTTAAGGTAAAGCCCCACTATTTCGGATTCACCGCCGCCCAGATATTCCGATACTTCCTGGAAGGGGATGAGTTTTACATCTGGGACAGTAATACCTATCTCTTTATCAACCATCTGCTCCAATGCGAAAGTCGCCTTTTGGATACCAAGACTTGTTACCTCTTTAAGTGTATTGTACTGTATTTCAGTAAGTTTATATTTTTCCTCAGTCATTGCTACTCCTTTGCACTACTTACGTCTAACAACGCAGCTTTGAGCATTTTATCCGGGAATATATACATATCACCATTCACAACAATGTCTGTTTTTTTGATTTTCCATGCTATATCCACAACCGGCAATTCCGGATCCTGAGTGTCTATATTTATAATATCCAGAATAGATCCCAATGTGCCTGTTGCCAACCGGGGCATAGCCAGAATTAATCTATTTAAAGTCATTTTACTCACTACATGCATATACGCAGTTGCGAGAATATTACCTATCTCCTTCAGCTGAGTTTCCCCGGACGCGGAAAGTCTGCCTGCGGCTGTTCCGTCTTCTGTAAACATTGACACCAGACTCAATGCAGCTGAATTTGTCATATTGATAACAACATAACCCGCTGCATCACCGAAGACACGAAAATATAAAACTGTAATATCCTTATTAAGAGATTTAATATCGCTGATCTTAAGCAGATCCGTACTGCTTATTATAACCTTGATATCCTGTTCAAACATCTGGGTGTAAACAGTGGCGCTGTTACCGGCGCATATATTACCGTATTCCTTAAAAGCATCATTCTGCATATCTGTAAGTCTTATTTTACTGTCCATCTGAATTTACCCCGAATACCTGCTTATTGCTGACAGCAGATCTTTCTTTTCCACCGGCTTCCTGAACCATTGAACAGCATTCAGTTTTTGCGCTGCCGCTTTTATCTCTCCTTCGTCTTTTGATGATAGAATAATAACAGGTATCTTACCTGCAGGAAGCACTTCCTTCTGCTGAAACATACCCATGACCTTTTCCCCGTTTATCAGAGGCAGTTGTAAGTCCAGCAGTATCAGATCGGGCGGTTCATTAACCATTTCATTTACCATATCAAAACCGGTTGCAGCACTGAATACTTCATATCCGGCTTCCTCCAGCATTTTTGTCAAAACTTCCCTGTAGTCCCGATCATCTTCTAAAACAGCTATTTTCATTATTGCCTCCTGGCGGTTTTAGCCATATTATCATTATACTCCTGTCTTTATCACCGGCTGTCCATTCTTATTCATCCATATTTTCCCTGGCAACCCCTACTATTCCGGCAATATTCTTATTTTTATCCTTCAGGACACTTCCGTTAAACAGCAGCCGCTTCATGTTTTTGTCCTTATCAATCAATTCTATCCGGAAATTATTGAGTTTATTCTGCTTGAAAATTTCTTCCAGGAATGCTTTCCAGAAACCATCCTCCATAACAGTATCTACGGTATTATTTACCAGACCGCCTTTTTCATAACCGAGATAGCGCTCTGTGGCCATGTTAATGTTGGTTATGATCCCGGAATCATAATTCATTACAAGAAGTATGTATACAAGTTTGCCGTCCCTGTTCTTTTCCTTGAGTTCATCCATCAGGATTTTATTCTGAGTCTGAGAGCAATAGTTGTCAATGGCCTGTTTTACAGCTGTTATCAGTTCTTCTTTCTTTACGGGTTTTGTAAGATATGCGAAAGCGCCGTGTTCCAGTGTCTTGATTGCGCTGTCGATGGAAGAATAAGCAGTATTCATTATCACCTGAGAATCAGGATGTTTTTCTTTGATCTCCTCAAGGAGTTCGACACCGTCTATACCCGGCATCTTTATATCGAGCAGTATTACAGGATATGCATTCCTCTCGAGTTCAGCCATAACATTCGTTGCTTTTGTAATACCCGTTATTTCATAACCCTCTCTTTCAAGTATAAAGGAAAAATACTTTATGATTTCCGGGGTATCATCAATTATGAGGATTTTCTTTTCATTCATTTTTCTTCCTTCCTTTTTCTATCATTATTTACACTACACAAGTGATTCCACATCAACTATGAGTACAACTCTGCCATCACCAAGTATGGTTGCGCCGCTGAAGCCCCTTGCTTTCTTTATAAAACCTTTCAATGTCTTGATCACTATCTCACGCTGACCGACAAGAGCATCTACAACAAGCCCGAACTTCTTTCCCTGAGCTTCAACAAGAACAGCATACGGATTATCCGATAATATACTGTTATCCCTGGACTGGTATACATCAGACAATCTTAATAGCGGGATAACATCTTCCCTTACGACTATGACTTCCCTGTTGGATATCCTTTTCAAGTCACTATCCTCGACTCTTACTGTCTCCGATATGTTTTTCAAAGGTATAGCGTATGTTTCGTTTCCTGACTTAACAAGCAGGGCATTAAGTATCGCAAGGCTTAAAGGAACGTGTATGTTGAAAACCGTCCCTTTTTTATTTTCAGTTGATATCTCGAGTTTCCCGCTGAATTTTTCTACGAGCGCTTTCACCGTATCCATGCCGACTCCTCTGCCCGATGTGTCTGTTATCTCACTTGCTGTCGAGAATCCTGCCTCACAAATAAGCATCATGGCTTCCTTATCAGAGAGTTTATCTGCCTGCTCTCTTGTAATAAAATTCTTTTCTACTGCCTTATCCCTGATGATATCGGCTTCAATGCCTTTTCCGTCGTCTTCTACAGTAATCTTTATATATCCTTTTTCCCTGGCGGCTGCAAGTTTAATATTTCCCCTGGCTGATTTCCCCGTTTTTTCCCTTTCTCCCGAAGATTCTATGCCATGATCTACGGCATTACGAAGGATATGCACGAGAGGAGCATTGATTTCGTCAAGAAGGATCCTGTCTACTTCTATATCAGTCCCTTCTATCTCAAAATTGACTTCTTTGTCTGTCCGCCTGGCCAGATCACGCACCATGCGCGGATACCTGTTAAATATGTATGTTATCGGCACCAGCCGGGTCCTGAGCACCTCTTCCTGCAGATCAAATGAAATACGGTCAAACTGTTTGAGCGCATCATCCATATCCTGAAGTACATGCTGGTTTGCGATATCCGTGATGTGAGCCTTGTTTATTACCAGTTCTCCCACAAGATTCATAAGCACGTCAAGCTGTTTAATATTCACTCTTACACTCTTGCTCTTTCCCATAGAGGTCTCAGTTGACTTGCCGCTGGTCCAGGATCCTTCTGATTCTTTTTTCTCTTCTCCCTTAAATTCAACGTTCAGGTCATCTGCGGAATCGATTTCAGCAGAAAGAACCTCATCATCAATTTTCTCGTCTCCAGGCATATTTTCAGTGTCATCCTTTGCTTTAGAGTTTCCCGATTCAGGTTCCCGATCCTCCATGAACATACTCAGTTCATGCACTATACCGTCTATATCTACTACAGCAGGCTGAAAGCCTGCTGCTTCGTTTTTCAACATTTCCAGCGCATCACTGCATTTTAGAAAAAGATCTATTATCTCGGACGTTACTTCTTTTTTTCCATCCCGCAGTTTCTGCATCAGGCTTTCCATCTCGTGTGTTATTGCCGTGAGCTTATTGTAACCCATAGTTCCGGCCATGCTCTTGATAGTATGCGCTACCCGGAACATGTCGTTCAGAAGGGCTTCATTTCCCGGGTCTTTTTCCAGTTCTACCAGTGTTTTATTGAGAACCTGTATGTATTCATCGGTCTCACTTATAAATAACTGTTTTATTTCTTCGGATTGTGTAAAATCTTCTTCAGTCATCTGACTCCTCAGTATTCCTTATGATCCAACCCGCTATTTTTTTTAACGGCAGTATTTTATCAACTACTCCTTTTTTTATCGCTTCTTTCGGCATCCCGAAAACAACAGAAGTAGCTTCATCCTGCACAACTGTTGTACCGCCTGCGCTTTTTATAACTTCCATACCTTCCGCGCCGTCTCTTCCCATGCCGCTCAGCAGGACCCCTATGCTGTCCTCACCGGCAGCCCGGGCCACAGATTCCATCATTATATCAATGCATGGCAGCCGCTTATAATTCGGCCCGCGTTCATTGTTCAGGGTTATTATATACTTCTTTTTCTTTTTCTCTATCAACAGGTTATATTCCCCGGGCGCAAAAAAAACCATTCCTGCCTGAAGAACATCCCCTTCTTCCGCCACTTTAACACAGAGTCTGCTCAAACTGTTCAGTCTTTCACTGAACCTTTTTATAAAAAAAGGAGGCATATGCTGACTCACGAGTATAACCGATCCGAAATCGTCATGGAACCCTGTAAGTATTTCCATCAGAGCCTGCGGGCCGCCGGTCGACGAACCTATAGCAATAACCTTTTTAGGCTGGATCAGGACAGGCTGCTTTTTTATGTCTTTCTTATCCTTATCATCGGTGTAAAAACGATAAAGTGTCCTGAGCCTCTCCCTGTCGACTGTAGCCGCTATCCTTATTTTTGTAATAAGTTCTTCGCTTACCTGGTTGAGACTTGCTTTCATCCATAACGGGGATTCTCCGCCTCCCGGTTTGGCGACATAATCCACTGCTCCCAGTTTAAGCGCTTCTATCGAGATAGAAGTAGCCTGTTTCGAATCACCGGAAAAGATGATGACAGGTGTGGGGTTTTTTTCCATTATCCTTTTAAGAACAGTAAGTCCGTCTACAGGGTACATCGCTATGTCCAGAGTGATAACGTCCGGATTAAGTTCGACTACTTTGCTTACTGCTTCCAAACCGTCAGAAGCCATACCGACAACCCTTATATCAGGAGCTTTTTCCAGGATTTTGGAAACCGCATTCAATATGAATTTTGAATCATCTATTAAAAATACATTGATCATTTATCACATGCTTATTATCTGCTGGGCCTTTTTTCTCAAGACTTCCGGTTTAACCGGTTTCACTATAAAGCCTTTCGCCCCCAGTTTCATAGCTTCCTCCATAGTAGCATATTGACCCATTGCCGATATCATCAATATCTTTGCCTGCGGATCGATTTTTATTATCTTTTCGACAGCAGCAAGCCCGTTCTCTACCGGCATGATGATATCCATCGTAACCAGGTCAGGATGCAGTTCCTGATATTTTTCCAGTGCTTCGCCCTCATTCTCCGCTTCACCGACAACCATCATCTTCTCATCCTGCTCAAGCATTTTTTTCAGCGTCATGCGCATGAACTTGGAATCGTCAACAATTAGTACTCTATACATATATACCTCCTTATCTACCTGAATATAAAAGTATATATTAATATTATCATTTTTTATAAAAATATGCTCTTTTGTATTAACCGGCGTAAAAAGCATTTTGCCTTTTCCGGCTATCAGTATCTCGGATTTGCCCAATATTAAATAACCCTTGTCAAAAAGCGCATTATAGAAATTCTCAAATACAATATCCTTGCTCTCATGCGTAAAATATATAACGACATTTCTGCAAAGGACCATGTCCATGTTGCTCAGATGCCTGTCACGAATGAAGTTATGGTCCTTGAATATGACCATTTCCTTAATGGCAGCCGAAATCCTGTATTTATCCGGGTCTTCTTTACCGAAGTTCTTTTCAAGCCGGCCGGGCGAAACATTCTTGAGCATCTGTTTTATATAGACTCCTTCCCTTGCCTTTTCAATGGCGTCCTTGTCTATATCTGTTGATATTATAGTAACACTGAGATCCGTTTTTGTTTTCTTCAGGATCTCAGATAAGAGTATCGCCATCGAATATGGTTCTTCTCCCGTAGAACAGCCGGCAGACCATACCCGGAAACATTTTGAACCTGTTTCCCTCTTTTTCTCTATCATACCCGGTATGATATCTTTTTCAAGCGTCTCCCATACATTATTGTCTCTGAAAAACTCCGTTACATTAACACTGAAAGCATCAAAGAGCCTGTTATATTCTTCCCCGTCTTTTTCGATCAGTTTAAGATATGCGCGGTAATCCCCTTCGGTGATCCTTAATGCCATTAACCGCGTATTTATCCTTCTTTTCACGTGCCGTTCGTTATACTGGCTGAAATCAAACCCCCGGTCTTCGTATACCTTTCGTTTCAGCTTATCAAAAAAGAAATTTGAATATTCCTGCTCTTCTTTCATTTTACCTTGAATTTTGATACAGCTTCCCTGACTTTCTTAGCTGCAGCATGCAGCTCGGTTGATGACGCTGATATCTCTTCCATCGAAGCGGTCTGTTCCTGGGCTCCTGCAGTTCCTTCCTGGGCGCTTGCAGCGGTCTCTTCTGCCGCGCCGGCAATACCCTCGACCTCTGTCGCTACTTCTTTTATGCTCTCAGCTACCCTGAGAAACATCTGATGGGATTTATCTACAAGCATCCTCCCTTCGATCACTTCTTTCAGACCGGTGTTAACGGTTTTAACCGCTGTCTGCGTATTATCGATAACCTGCCGGATTATAGATGATATTTCATGAGCCTGGGTCGTACTCAATTCTGCAAGTTTCCTGACTTCGTCAGCTACAACCGCAAAACCGCGGCCGGCTTCTCCGGCTCTCGCCGCTTCTATAGCCGCATTAAGCGAAAGCAAGTTTGTCTGATCCGCTATCTTTGTTATAACCGCAACTATTTTATTTATCTGCTCGGAACGTTTTTCCAGTTCCCGCATGCTGTCCATTGCAGCATTTATGGATTCCTGTATCAGCTTCATCTTTTCAAGAAGTTGTTCCATGGTCTCCCTGCCGGACCGGGAAGCCTGATCCGCTTTTGCGCTTGAAGTGGACGCAGACTGTGAACTGCTGGCTACCTGCGCGGCAGAATCGGCTATCTGCTGCATCATTGATGAAAGCTGCCCTACTGTCTCACTTGACTGTTCCGCTATCTGGGCAAGGTTACCGGATGAATCGGTCACAAGAGCTGTCTGAACATTTACATCCGTTACCATGTTCCTTATCCCGGAAATCATTGAATTGAGCAGTTTACCCATACTGACAAGCAATTCGTTATCAAAGCTCTCCGATGCGTTAACAGTAAGATCCCCGCGCTCCAATTGCTGCAGTACCGAGAACTGTTCACTTATACCAATCGCGAGATCATGAAAATCAGCGACAAACCGTTCTATGCTTTCCGCTGTCTTGTTAATGACTTTACCCAGGCTGGCGACTATCTCTACATTGGAATCCGAAGAAGCCCTTACAGAAGTATCTCCGTCCCCCAGTTTCTTCAGTACCTCGAAATACTCGGATATCGCCATGGAAAGCTCCATTGAAATATTCTCCATATCCGCTTCAGCATTCCTCAGTTCTGTTATATCCACATAGTTTTCAATTATACCTGTTACCTCGCCTCTCTCGTTTTTTGCCGGGAATACAATAAGCTTGTAATACCGGACATTACCGTCTTCCGTCTGCTTTATATATTCCATATCTATCTCAGATTCGCCATCCAGTATCCTTACGAGAGGACATTGTTCAGTCTGGCAATTCGCCATCTTCATGTGGTTATAACATTTCATTCCCATAGCTTTTTCACGCTTGATACCTGATATATCTTCCATTGCACAATTGACAAGTTTTATCCTGAAATCCTTATCCACAAACCTTATCGCCATACGGCCTGTATCGATGACGCTCCTTAACATCACTGTTTCTTCCAGCAATTTCATATATTCCTGGTGGAACTCGTTTATTTCATTATCCTTTTTATGTTCTTTGCCAAAAAATTTCATTCATAACACTCCCTAAAAAAATAAAAGCAGCTGGATCTGTCAATTATCAGTTTTAGTATGAACCTGAAAATATCAGGCGTTGCCTGCTCAATTTCATCAGGTTCCGCTCATGCCCTCTACCGCAACCCTTTTATATTATTCCTAAATCATATCCGTTCGAGTTAATCGGATGTCATTACCCCCCCCCGTGATTCAAATAGCGTTAACCGCTAAAACTGGATCTGTATCCTCTTGCCGCCGCCTTTTTCTTCTTTTACCCAGAGAAGCGGTCTTTTCATACGGTCGCACCACGCTTTGATATCATTTTCAAATGTGGGACAATCGCCAAGGACTTCAAGGACATCTCCAGCGGACATATCCACGGTTTTAGCCGCGACCTTAAGTACCGGTTGAGGACATTTCAGTCCTTTCGCATCTAATACTACTACTGCCATTTCGTTACCTCCTAAAAATATCTCTTTCTTTATATAATCAGTCTCTTCTTAATCTCTTTACAAGTCCGCGCCCGCTGTCATATATATCCACTATCATCGGCATCTGGCCGGGTAGTGAATGAGTAGCGCATGCAAGACACGGGTCATACGCCCTGAACGCCATCTCAACCATATTCAGTACGCCGTCGGAAATCTCACCGTTTTTAATCAGTGCTGATGCGGCTTTTTCTATAGACATGCATATGGGCGCCGAATTATGCAGTGTTGCAACAAGCAGGTTTACTGCGGTGAGCACCCCGTTCTCATCTGTTTTGTAATGATGGATAAGCGTACCGCGCGGTGCCTCCACTACTCCCACTCCTTCCGAAGGAACCTGGTCAGGTATATTCCTTATGTCTTCTCCCGTTATCGACGGATCTTCGGCTAACTCCTGCATCCTTTCAGCTGCATAAAGCGCTTCTATAAGCCTTGCCCAGTGGAAAGCCAGCGTATTATGCGTAGGTTTGCCGCCAAGTATCTCGTACATTGTATCGTATTCCGCCTGCGCCAGCGGAGTTGCCATGCCATCGGAAGCATTAAGCCTTGCAAGCGGAGCCACACGGTAGACGCCACTCTCTTTTCCGTCCACAAAACCTTTCCATCCTATATTCTTGAGGTACGGGAACTTAATATAGCTCCAGGGTTCCACATGTTCAGCTATGTGGTCAAGATAGTCCCCTGCCCTGAATTTAACGTACTCCGCGCCTTCCTGGTCTACTACCCGGATATCACCGTCATAAAAATTCACCTTATTGTCTTCATCAACAAGCCCCATGTAATATGTTTCGTGCCTGTATATATCACCGACAATGAGATCTGCATACTCTTTGTTTTGAAGCACTATATCATTGAATACCTTGAGACTGAATCTGGCAAACTCGACGGCATTTTCGGCAACACCCGCAATCATCTGCCTTTCTTCTTCGGTTAATCCTCTTGACACACCCCCGGGAAGACCGCATACAGGATGTATCACCTTACCGCCCAGAAGCGATATCACGTCGCGGCATTCCTTACGTATCTTTATCACTTTACCTGCTGTTTCTTTTCCGACTTTCCCGATAACACCGAGTATATTCCTTTCAGCTGCCGGAGCCTGCGGACCTACTATAAAATCCGGACCGCCCAGAAAATAGAAATGAAGTGTATGATCTTCCATCATGAATGCCGAATAAATCAGTTCACGTATCTTTTTCGCTGTCTCGGTGGGCTCGATATTATACAGATCGTCAAGAGCTTTTGCCGAAGCCATGTGATGCGCGGTGGGACATACACCGCATATTTTCGGTGTTATCCTCGGCATTTCTTCAGCCGGCCGGCCGATCGAAAAAACCTCGAACCCCCTGAGTTCCGGAACCTGAAAATACGCCCTGTCAACATTGCCCTCGTCGTTCAGAAATATCTCGATTTTTCCGTGTCCCTCAAGTCTTGAAATCGGGTCTATACTGATCTTCTTACCCATGCTAAACCTCCATCTCGTCCTGGGATTCACCGAAGATCTTAGAACTCAAGTCTTTTATTGTCTGCTCCATATCCGCTATCTCTTTTTCCCGTTCCTTTATCTGTTCATGGATCGTTCTAAGGTGCTCTTCCGTATTGAGCGCCGCTTCCCTGCTCTCGTCATCAGGGAGAACCATTCCTTTGTTTTCAATCCTGTTAATAAGATCTTTGATCGATGCCTCTATCTTTTCTATTTCCGCCTCTTTTCCGGTTATCTCATCATGTATCTCGTTCAAGTGGCTCTCTACATCTTCGATCTTTTTCCTGTCTTCTTCGGGAAGTCCGTCATCTGCCATCGTTACCATTTCCCGTTTAAGCACTTCTGTTTTCTCCATAAGTATTTCAGTCTTCTCTTCCGGAATATCTTTATCTTTTTCGATCACCCCCCTCTTTCTTACAAGAAGGGAAGAAGGCAGGCTGTAGAAATTCAGCATCCCCGCCGGGTCTACAAGCGTATCAGCTATCCGGGATATCTCTTCTTCTTCTTCGGCATCTATCATCGACGCCAGCGCAGAGAGCAGCTTTGCGCCCTGGTCTATCACTTCCGAAGGCGCTCCGAAACAGCCGCGGCACGGCATATTGGCGTTAATGCACCTCTCTCCGCATCCCGACCTGGTCACAGGGCCATGACAGATCAGACCCTGTTCGAGAAAACATTTTTCCGGATCGATTTCGGTTAAATGCACCCTTTTGAATTCCTTGAGCCTGATATTTTCCGGTTTATTGTCTTTCCGCCCGCATGTATCACACAGGCACTTATCCGGCGCAAGGACTGCTCCTTTTTCCGGTAATTTCCCCTCCAGTATGGCGGTTATCGCCTCCATTATCAGATCCGGCGGCGGCGCGCAGCCGGGCAGGTAGTAATCGACATCTATCACCATATCAAGGGTTCTTACAGTATTATAGAATTCAGGCAGGGACAGTTCCCCTTCAAGAACACTCGTCACGGTCCCAGGCATGACTTTCTCATCATTTACGACACTGGGCGCCTGATCATAAACCCAGTCAAATATCTGTTTACGCGAATTAAAATTTGCCAGCCCCGGTATTCCTCCTATATGCGCACAACTTCCAAAAGCAACTACAAGCTGAGATCTGCTCCTTAAAAGTTTGACCATATCCTCCTGCTCTGCTGTCCTGATAGCGCCGTTTATAAAACTGACTGTTATTTCTCCGTCTTCCATATTTTCGACATCCCGGCGCTTAAAATCAAGCGCAACCGGCCAGAATACTATATCTACTGCTTCCACAACCGTAAAGATATCTTCAGCCAGATCGAAGACTGCTTCCTCACAGCCTCCGCAGGAGGCGTTCCAGTAAAAAGCGACTTTAGGTTTAGACATATCGTCCTCCTTATACATCTATGGCATTCATATGCCGGAATCCATCGGACCGAGAGATCTTACCCTTTCCGTCATCTCATTTACCACTTTGGAGAACTTTTCCCCCTCACTAGCCGAAACCCAGTCAAGCAGAAGCCTTTCATTTTCTATTCCGAACTGCTCCAGCATATTCTTCAGGAGACGGTATCTTTTCAGCATATTGTAATTACCCTCTTTATAATGACAGTCTCCCGGATGACAACCCAGTATCATCACTCCGTCGGCGCCTTCCTGAAAGGATTTTACTACAAGCTGCGGATCTACACGCCCGCTGCACATGACCCTTACTATCCTGACATTCGGAGGTACTTCCCTGCGCGCACTTCCTGCCATGTCCGCCCCCGCATAAGAACACCAGTTACAGAGAAATGCGATGATCTTCGGACTATAATCATTCATTACCGCCTCCTGTCACCAATGCCGATATTTCAGCGATTATCTGCTTGTTTTTAAAATGGCGGCCGGAAGCCGCCCCTCCGGGGCATACTGCGGCACATGTGCCGCAGCCTTTACAGAGTACTTCACTGATAACCGTGATCTTTTTTTCTTCGTCATATGTTATCGCCTTGTAGGGACATACCTGGATACATGTCTTACAGCCGCTGCACAGATCCTCATCTGTTTCCGATATTACGGCCTCAAGTTCAAGCTGCTCCCCGGGTACGAGGCCGGATAATACCCGGCCCGCTGCTGCCGCTCCCTGGGCCACAGATGACTGTATATCCTTCGGGCCCTGGTTACAACCGGCAATAAATATACCCTCGGTCATCGTGGAAACAGGTTCCAGTTTGGCATTCTGCTCCTCGAAAAAACCGTCTTCAGCCCGGCTGACCGAGAACATATCAGCTACCTGCCCGGCATTTGAAGCAGCTTCTATCGCCGGGCATAATATGACCATGTCCGCTTCTATAGCAATTGCCCGGCCGCTTATGTCGACGCAGTTCACTCTCAAACCCGACCCGTTATCAGCCACTTCTATATTATTCGGACCTGAGACTTGTACTGTCCTGACACCTTTTTCAACAGTTGCATCATAGAACTGCTGGTACCCTTTACCGGGCAGGGTCCAGTCCCGGTATACCTGCACAACATCGGTATTTTCAAGCTTTTCTTTGATCATCGCCGCAAATTTCACCGAATACATACAGCAGACAGAAGAACAATGACCGTTATGTTCCCTGTCACGCGAACCTACACAGTGTATTATGGCAATAGAACCCGGTTCACGCCCGCCCTTCATGAGTATTTTGCCCTCAGTAGGTCCGGTTGAACTCAATATACGCTCGAATTCAAGACTCGTATAGACTTCCTTATGTTCACCGTAACCAAGAGAAGGCAGTTTGGTACAGTCAAAGATATCGAAACCTGTTGCAAGAACGATACCCCCGACATTCTTCTCGATCAGTTCGTCTTCGTCTTCATATTTGATGGCCTCGAACGGACAGGCATCACGGCAGACAGTACATTCCTCTCCGTTATACCTGAGGCAGTTCTGCCGGTCTATAACAGGAACATTAGGAAGAGCGCCCGGATAAGGAACATATATTGCCTTTCTTTCACTCAATCCTTCATCAAACTCGTTCTTTACGCTTACGGGACACGGCTCGTAACACGCGCCGCATCCGATACATTTATCCATATCTACGGAACGGGCTTTCTTCCTTATCTTTACCGCAAAATTACCGTAAAATCCCAGTACTTCTTCAACTTCGCTGTTTGTAAGTACTTCTATGTTATCATCATGGAGTAACTCATCCAGTTTGGGTTCGAGCATACAGGACGCGCATTCAAGATTCGGGAAAACATCCTCATACCGCGCTACACGGCCGCCGACCGAAGGACTCTTCTCCACAAGATAGACTTTCCTTCCTTTCTGCGCCATTGTAAGAGCAGCTTCTATTCCGGACACTCCGGAGCCTATCACAAGCCCGTCAGGCACACAGTCTATCTTCTTCTTTTCCAGAGGTTCATGGAGCATAACCCTCTTAACCGCGGCCCGTATAAATGCTTTTGCTTTTTCTGTAGCCTGATCTTTATCGGGTGTAACCCAGGCGCACTGCTCTCTGATATTGACCATCTGCATCAAGTACGGATTAAGGCCGGCCGAATCAAGCGCCTTCATAAAGGTAGATTCATGCTGTTTGGGTGAACAGGCCGCGATAACTACTCTTTTAAGTCCGTTTTCTTCTATCTCGGTTTTCAGGAATTCTTTTCCTTCTTCTGAACAGAGAAGCTTATGATTTTTTGCCAGGTTGACATCCTCAAGACCTGATGCGAATTCAATGAGTTTTTCGATTTCAAGAGCGCCCGCGATATTTGTGCCGCAATCACATATATAAACTCCTGTTTTTTCGCTCATCTTTTCCGCCCCTGATTAATACAAAGATTTTTTTCAAACATAACTAATGAATTTCTCGTTTTCTTTTTTTTACCCAATCGGTCCATTTATCGAATCCTTCGCCGGTCTTTGCGGATATTCTGATTATTTCAATTGCCGGATTTGTCTTCCTGGCGTTTTCTTCAAGCATATCTATGTCAAAATCGAGTACATCCAGAAGATCGCACTTGTTTATCAGCAGCAATCCGGCTTTACTGAAAACCAGCGGGTATTTAAGCGGTTTATCTTCGCCTTCTGTTGTGCTTAGTATCACTATATCCGTATGAGCTCCTGTATCGAACTCGGCAGGACAGACCAGATTGCCGATATTTTCTATAAAAAGTATATCGACATTATCAAGGCCTATTTCAGAACTGGCTTCTCTTATCCATGAGGATTCCAGGTGGCAATCGCCTCCGAACGGACCGGTATTGATCGATACAACAGGCACATTGTGAGCAGACAGCCTCTCGGCGTCAAGTGATGTTTCTATGTCTCCTTCTATTACGCCTATTCTGAATTCCCGGCCCATTAGCTCCAGGGTCCTGTCTATAACAGCCGTCTTCCCTGAACCGGGTGAACTCATCATATTTACAGCATATACATTTTTTAAACTGAAATCGTTTCTCAGTTCTTCAGCAACACGGTCGTTGGCGGCAAGCATCTTTTTCAGGATCTTTATTTCCACCGGATCAGACCTCCTCCGCCTGTATCGATTCTATAAAGAGTTCTCTGCCGCTCAATATTTTTGCCCGCCGCGATGCGCAGCAGGGACATATAAAAACGAACTCATCTTCCATACCGAACTCCGCAGAGCAGTTTTCACATCTTGCCCTGAACGGTATTACATCCAGTTTCATCTCTGACTTTTCGAGTACAGTGCCCTCTTTAACCGTTTCAAAAGCGAATTTCAGCGATTCCGGCGCCACGCCGGAGAACTCACCCACTTTTATACATATACTCTTTATTTCGAGAGGCCCTCTTTCCGAAATACTGTCTTCGACAATACCGATCATATTCTGGATTATTGATAGTTCATGCACTGAACTGCTCCTTTATTATCTGCGCTACGACAGAAGGTATTGACGCTTCTACCAGAGGAGTACACTCCTCACTGTAAGTATTATTATCCATTATCTCGACAGCATATATCGATATGTCTCCGGGCATCTTGCGGTTCAGTTTCCTGCCGAGCAATATTGCTGTCGGAAGGTTCACGTTATGACATGTAGAAAGATTAACGGCATAATCCAGATCTTCTATTGAAAGTTTTATTAAAGTACCCGGGGGATTATCACCGGTTTTTATAGAATCGATTATTACCAGTTTTTCATATCCGTCCATTTCATCAAGCAGGCTGATACCTGTCGCGGTTAATTCGCGCACCTCGGCCGGCACAGCGGCTTTCTTTAATCCAGCTGCCACTTTGATCCCTACTGAATCATCAGATAATATCTGGTTTCCTATACCAAGTACAAGTGTCCTTTTTTTTGATGCCATATGTTATATATCTTTTAGCGTGTCTTTCTCGAGTTCCGACAGTATCTTCTCCACGTTTAAAATTATTACCAGCCGGTTCTCAAGTTTTCCTACACCGCTCAGATATTCAGTGCCCACATGGGATATCGTCGGCGGCAGCTCATCAATATCCTCCGAACTCATGCGCAGCACTTCCGATACGGCGTCAACCACAAGTCCCAGTGACTGATCTTCGACGATTACTACGACTATCCTGGTTCTCTCGTCATGTCCTTTCTCTTTAAAACGGAACTTTTTTCTGAGATCGAGTATAGGTATTATCCTCCCTCTGAGATTGATAACACCTTCAATAAAATCGGGCATATCCGGAACTCTCGTGATCTCCTGCATGCGTATCAGACTCTCAACATACATTATGGGAATTCCGTATTCCTCTTTGTCCAGCCGGGTGACGACAAACTGCTCAAACGCTTCTTTTGTTTTCCCTTCTTCATTCATAGTAGATACCTTCTGTTATATTAGATACGAATTCTACGGCCGCTTTTGCTGTAACTATAAGTCC
>JBDRKX010000043.1:0-41175 GCA_043813605.1 Elusimicrobiota bacterium
TAACGAAGATTCCAGATCTTCGCGGCCTTCGCCCGTCACGTAGGATATCACGTCCAGTAACGAGCCCGACATCCTCAATACGCTCCCTTCCGCCGTGTCCTCAAGCGAAGATAACCCGTGCTGTTTAAGCCCGCTGTCAAGATCCGCAAGAAGATCTGCAGGCAATGCGGATAACCCTTCTTTCAACTGCGTGCGTAAACCCTGGCTTAAGAGATATTTCAGTTTTTGAGCACGTTTCTTTTCCAGTAAACCAGACGCGGCTTTTCTTACCTCCAGGGTTATATCAGAAGAAAGATGTGCCAGTATATCATGGTCTTCGCGGGCTAATTCTTTTTTAGTCTCTATTATTTCGATTATCTCTGTTTTGGGATTTTCCAGATCGATCTTACAGATATCTTTCATCATCAAACCGGCCCTGTCAGCTACCTGTTTATCGGAATTTCTGCTAAGTATTGACAGCAGTTTAAAATCTTCGTAATCAAGGTAATAATCATGCTCTTTGTAAAGCAGTTTTTCCAACAGATCAAGAAGGCCGGTACCCATGCCTTCAATAATATTATTAAACATGTGTTGCGGGTATTTTCCCGATGCCAGATCTATGATCAATCTGGGTACAACCGCTCTTTTTACATTTGAATAGTGATGCCTGTTGGGAATTCCTCTTGCTATAAGTACCTCGAGCGCCTTTTTCTGTACAGCATAATCATCTATCAGCAGGAAATAAGAGAGTAGCTCAGTAACGCCTTCAGCTTCGGTCATTTCGGGTACCTGTCCCATATACGGCTCTTCGGCAAGATACTCTATACCTTCCGCTATTTCTTTTGTAGACATCTTTTCTTTCAGCCCTGTTATTATCTCTTTTAACCTGGCTTTTTCCTGATTTGGATAACCGTCTTCTGAGAGAATACCTAACAGTTTAATGTCCCTCGGGGTCCAATTGCCGGATCTTTCAAGATAATCCAGTATTTTCAGTACATGATGACTGAATATATATTTCATCGGGGCTATCCTGCTACAGAATTCGATATCGGGATTTTTTCTGGTTCTGAATGTTATATAACCGTTCGTTTTATATCTGAATATCTCTATTATCCTGTCTACAACTGTATCCCTGATAGACCCACCCTCTTTTACAATGGTATCTAGCACGAACCGCTGGGCATCGGGGTCGCTTGTCATCAAGAATAGCGGCAAATACTCAGGCATACCCCGATCGATAAAAGCTCTGACAACGACTTTTACAGCTTCCAGATTAAGCCCCATAGAGCTATATTGTCCACTGCCACCCTTTAAACCGACACGGAGAGGTTCGTTCAAAACCCTGAAAGCTTCCAGGATATCGGTTTCATTCCTGAGCTCGCCGTCTACAAGTACTTCTGCAACCAGTCTCCCCAGTTGACGGATCTTCTCCTGTTTTTCATTATCAATTTTTGAAGAAGACAATTTGACAGCGTCCCAGTGGAATACCCTTTTCTGGATTATATAATCGACTTTTTTGAACGTATGGTTAAGGAGTACCTGATTGAGTTCTTGTTCTTCTATTATAGCGCTCGCAAGTGCCTGCCTGACTCCGGGCGCCCGGCTGTTCTTCTTAAGTATCCGGGCGGCCTTTAACTGCACACCGATATCGTCATTCGCAAGAAATCCTACGGCTTTTTCCGGACAACCGACGCTTTCGATCAGCCAGAGCGCTTCCATGGCAGCTTCCGGATGGGCGTATTTATATGCTGCCAGAAGTTCGGTCAGTTCAGGCTGATCCGCCAGATCTTCTTCTTCGCCGATAAATCTTACTGTCTTAATTGCATAGACCGGATTATAGGCCGCAGCCAATTCGCCAAGTACTGAATAGCGCACAAAAAGATTCCTGTTCTTGTCTCCTCCAAGTATCAGTTGAGCAAGACTGCGCCGGCCGGCGTTACCGTATCCGAGTATACGCTCGAATATCTGATCGCGAAGTCTTACATCGTCAAGAAGCATAAAATTGCTTTCCAGACGCGCACGGTCTTCTATCTCGATCTTCGATATCATATCCATCAGTTTGGGAATAAGCCTTCTGTTTATCAGCGTGACATTCTCTTTGGGATCAGGCCGTTTTGACTTATCCGAAGGCCCGTCGAATGATGCTCTGCCAAGCTGCGTTTCTCCTGAAAGCATAGTTTCCAGGTGGTCTGCCACTTTTTTCTTTTCGTCCGGCCCGTGTGCCCTCAAATATTTTTCATAATAGGCAGAGAAAATAAACGCCTGGTATTCAGGATTCTCTTTCGTTATCCACAGAACCGGTCCCTGGAGACCCGCGAGCCTGGGGTCTGTCTGCATAACCAGTGACATGCTGAAGATCATCATTACCTGCAGATCATGTTCATACGCAGCCAATGCGCGGCTTATTATCTTTTCTCTTTTCTTATACTCATCTTCGGAATTTTTCCAGACACCAAGTACATTTTGAGCATCACCGCCGCGTATGCCGAGTTCAGCAAGTTTCTCCCAGTCAAGCTTGTGCGTGTTCCATCTGACATATCCATCATTTTCCGGATCATCCGCTATCAAACGGCGGCCTCTAAGGATCTCAAGCTGATTTTCACTGAAAACGCTTTTTTCTACCCTGCGTGTCGCTATATCCGCCAATGCGTCGCAGGCATATTTAATGACTCCTTCGTCGGCATGTTTCAATGCGCCTATAATGCTCTTGACAGCGTTAAGGCTGTCTATATCTTCAGAATCTGCAGTATCTGCAGTATCTGTGATGATACTTTTTGCCGAATTGATGGCTTTGCTGTATAGATACGCGGAATTAGGCGCTTTGAGGTTATTCTCAATAAAATTATTTATTACCCATATCCGCCCGCTGCCTTTCTTTTCCAGCGCCTCTATTACGCTTTCAATAAATTTTTCCGGTTTAGATGTTATAAACATCCCATTTTCCAGGAAAGCCAGCAGGAAGTTCCTTGCTTTCGGATCCGGCGAGTTGGCAAGTATCTCCACAGCTTCAAACCACCTGGCGTCATATAACGGGTCCCTCCAGTGAAACAGTACTGGTATAACATTTTCAATAATAGCGGGATCCGAGCATTTTTCATCGATTATCTTGGCGTGTCTTCCGAAAAACCTGCTGTAATCCTCCATTACGATCTCCGGTTTAAGGCTATTGTGATAGAGGAAGTACTTGTATGCGGATATTCCCCCGACACTCAAAGACAGCAGCATGAACATGCTTATAAAAACGGGTACTATTGACTTTTTAATAGAGAATTTAGTCTTTTCTTCTGCTGAAAAATCATATTCCTCCGCCAGCTTATCAAAGGCCGCTTCCCTGACGTCTCTATCTTTATGTTTTTTCAGGTCATTGAGTATCAGGCGCGCCGATGCATCGCTTTCAGACGGGTACCACAATTCAAGCAGTTTTGTTATCACATCAGGGTCATTGAGCCAGCTGATACCGTATCTCTTCTCTTTTAAAAGCAGGTGTTTTATAACGTCACCCCATATATACTGCTGCATACCGTAACCTATCCTTAGCACAGATTCTTCTATAACGTCTTTTATATCGGCGTTATTATTATAGAGGTAAACGGTAATGACCTTTTCCACCCACAGGGGTTCCTTCTCTTTTATCAGCATCTTAATTTCTTTTTTCTTATCAGGACCCTTCATCTTCTTCCAGCGCGTGAGAAAATCTTCCAATCCTTCTTTTCCCTCGCTCCCCTTAATATCAGCCAGTCTTAATTCCCTTCTCGGGATCAACTCAAGTGATTTTGCGCTGTCCTTTCTAAAATCGAGGTACATCTGTTCCAGGTCTTTTTCTATCCGTTTCTGGGTAAGATTAAAGAACCTGCTCAGCATTTTTACAAAAGCCGCGAAAATATGTTTATGCAAAACAAACTCCGTAAAAAGTATTCCGGCAAAAATCACCACAACCGATATCCAGGGCAGCAGGTTTACCCATGTATGCACCGGCATCTCAGCGACCTGCGGCATAAAACCAATCGCTTCGGAAGGAACTGCCGCGCCTAAGATCCCGGCAGCGGCCAGGATAAAGAAAGAGATCGTTTTTGAACTGGAAAGAAAAGAAGGTTTCCTGAATCCGGATAAAAATCTATTTATTAATCCTTTTTTCTTTTTCTGTTGTGTATCGCTTTCTGAACCATCTCCCTTTTCCCTGATAAAACCAAGATTCCTTATAAGCAGGTTAAAAAGAAATACTGCCAGGGCGGGTAACAGAAAATACCGGCTGAGATCTTTATTATAGAGTATAGATCCTTTCCCGCCGATCTCTTTTTTCCGGCCGGCATATTTTTTAAGCAGGTCTGCCGCCCGGCCTTCACGGGCGTGTATGTATCCTCCGCCGGATCTTTTGGCTATCTGCTTAAGGATTCCCGGCCGCGGTGTTGAAACAGCGGGTACCTGATACTGGTCATTTATATACCCGGTGATATTCCCTTCGCTGTCCCGGATTGGCATCTTCGAAGGTTCCGTACCCAAGCCCACTGTAAGGATCTTTATATTGTTCCTGTTAGCTTCTTCTATGGCTTTACTCAACCGGGAAGAGATCGAAGCACCGGCGCCCGGAATACTCGTATCCTCTCCATCACTTATTATCAGCATATATTTCGGGTCTTCCGGCGATACGCCGCTGGCATTTTTAAACCGCTCAATACCTTCGTATATAGCTTCTGCGATATCCGATCTTTCAAAATACATGGACATCTCTTTCTTCAGCCTGTTTTGAAGAGTAAGTATACCCATCATCTCTTCCGGCCGGTGCTGGAGTATCTTGAGCTTGTATTTAAGGTCCCTGTAATCGCTTGAGAGCGGAGATACCTGCCTGGCTGTGCCTGCATAAACGATAAGCCCGAGCCTGTTACTGCCTTCTGATGTCTCGACAAGATCCATTACCTGGCGCACACCCTCTACCAGCCGCGTCTCGACTTCTTCTTTATTTTTTTCCTCTGAATAGACTACGCTATGCGTTGTATCAAAAAGGATATAAGTACTTGAACTTCCGAAAGGAGCCCGTTCGACACCGCCTCTCGGCAGGGCCAGGGCAAATATTAAAAAGGCCCCGAGCAGCACCTCGCAGGCGGTCTTTATAATAAACCGTTTGAATCCGGGCCAGTTTCTCAGCCTGTCGGGGACCATTCCCGGAGCCCATTTTTTCGCTGCCCGGTATGCTTTCTTTGCGGCAATGACCATCATCGTGATCGCAAACGGGATCACCGCCGGAAGCAGGTAAAGTATTTTCGGATTGGCAAAACTGAATAATGAACCGCTTGCAGTATTGGAATCCGCCGCATGAGCTACGCTTCCTAATATCGCAGAAACAACATCGGGAGGGGCATTTGCCAAGGCCATATCAAAGCCCAGTAATGCCTGTAACAGTACTGCGCCGCCGGCCATAAGGAACACTGCCCATACACCTTCTCCCATCCTGCTGAACCCGGGAAGCTGTTTTTTTGTTTTCTGGATCTTTGAGAGCTCGTCAAGATCCATCGGTTTACCTGTTTTTTCTTTGTCTTCCAGTTTTTTAGGAGGCGACTTTTGTTTTTTATTATCCTGTTTCTTTTTATCGTCTTTCTGTTTTTTCTTACCTTCCTGCTTTTTCTTTTTATCCTGTTTCTGCTTCCTGTTGCCGTCACGGTCCTTACTGGCTTCCATTCGGCGCTTGATCACTTCCAGGTTCCATAAGGCGTCTTCATTATCCGGGTTTATTTCCAGTGCGCCGGAAAAGAGCGTTATTGCCTGCATATATTTTTTAAAACCGACATTGATGTTCCCCTGGTTGTAATAGGAAAAAGAGACCAGTTCGATCAGGTGTTTCATCTTCTCGAGTTTACCGAGTTCATCCCTGCTCAATTCAAGCCCGGTCGTCCATTTCTGTCTTATTTTCCCTCCAGGATCATACGCTTCAATCTGATGATTGCCGTTCTCGATCACACGCCGGAATATATCCAGAGCTTTGTTTAATTCGCCGACAGCTGCATAAGCGCAGGCTTCGTTCATCGCCGGTTCAAGCAGGTCAGGATGGTTTTCTTTTGCCTGGCCGTAGATCTTCAGCGCTTTAACAAACCATTTAAAAGCATCCTGTTTAGCGCCGTTCCTGGAAGCGCGTATTCCCTCTTTGAAGAACTCGTTGCCTTCTTCCAGCTCTTTGACGCCTTCTAAAAGACGGAATTCCCTTATATGTGATCCTTCTGTCTGTTCTGCCTTATTTTCAATGGCAGGTTTTTCTTCCTGAGCCTGTATTTTCATGGAGGTTTCTTCAGCCGCTACAGCTTCACCCAGCCGGCCGGTATTTCCCGATAAGAACATGCTGAACGCAATAAGAAGGACAAAAAGAGAACGCAAACTGCTGTTTAAAAGTATCATCCTCAGGCCGAAAGTACCGAGACCGAGCAGGGCAAACAGCCATGTTATATCATTGCGTATTACCTGCTGGGTAGGTACAAGTTTTTTCTGCAGTTCTGATATTTCTTTAAAAGCTTTTTCCATCTCTGAGGCATCATTAGAATAAAAGAATTTTCCGCCGGTCATTCCGGCTATCTCGGTCATTGTTTCTTCGTCAAACCCCTGTGTCCTGCCGCCTGCTTCCGCAAAACCGGCTGCTATCGGGTAGACCTTAACTCCAAGCGTCTTTGCAAGCTCGGCTACATCCATGGGATGCCTTCCCTCAGTATTATCCCCGTCGGTTATTATTATTATCGCCTGTCCCCTGACTTTATTGAGTATATCCTCAAATATCACCGGCTGTGATTTGAGTATTTTAAGGACTTCTTCCATGCCGTCCGCACTGAATATCTTTTCTTTTGTTTCATCGTCCAGCTTTTCATTGTCCAGGACAGCTATTTCCAAAAGATGGTAAAGCGCATTGGCAAAACTTTCTCCGACTGCTGTACCCAGATCCTTCACCTCCGGCATCTTTATCATGTCCAATATGCCGTCGTAATCGCTTGTAAGGCGCATGTTTACCCAGGTAAAACGGCCCATCCTCACAAGTCCGATCCTGTTGTCTGTGTCTCTCTGGCTATTGATATATTTCGCGGCTGCTTCCATTATGATATCGAACCGGCTGTATTCCTGTGATCTGCCTGCTGACATATCCATTACGCTGCTGGATGTATCGTAGACAATAACAGAATCTACAACCGGTATATGATTAATGGGTTTCCTGACACCGAACTTCGGCCCGGACAAAGCCAGCACTATTAAACTAGCCATAACAAAACTAAGTATCCCCGACATGAACCGCTGTATTGGTTTTACGCTCTTATGCCGCGGGAAAAGTTTGCCCGTAGAAAATGAGAACACATTTTTCTTCCTGAAAAGCCTCAACCCGAAAACAGCCGCTATGGCCGCAACCCCGCCCCACAGGTAGACCGGATCGGTAAAAGTCAGGCTGGTACTGGCAGACCCTTCTCCTCCTGCCGCGATCAGGTTCCCGGCAAAAATGAGGTTTATCAGGAGAGCAAAAACCGTGGAAAAGACCCTGGATCTTTTCAGGAAAGTTTTTCCTGATGGATTTTTCCGGTTATTTATCTCCCTCAGATCTTTAATAAGTGTTTCTGTTCTTTCGAGGTCTTCTTCCATTTCTCCCGCAGGCAGCGTTACTCCTGCAAACCTTACAAGATCGCTCTTTGTCATCAGGTTCCTGATAAACGCCCGCTCTTCATTACTCAGCATGGAAAGATCATTTATCTCTTCCATAAATTTCTGTGAATCCCGCTGGTATCTCTTTTTACCAAAACGGTCTATGATAAACACCTTTAACGTCTCGGCCAGTATGCCGTAGAACTCGTTCTGCGTAATGCCATTGCTTTCTAGCTTTTCCCTCAGGCTGGATGTTCTGGCAAGCGCCGTTGCCGCGGGGTTTTTCATAAAAATATCGGAAGTATTTACCCGGCGGCGCCTGATCAGACGCATTATTATAAACCCCAACCCGAACGCGGCCAGAAGAGCTGCTATCGCTTTCCCCAGGGGTTCCAGGTGCGGGATGATCCTGCTGAAACTCTTTTTTATCCCTCTTAAAGTCAGTTTAGACGGCTCTACATTCCCGGGTGTGATCGCTTCTATATTTACTTCAGGCATCTCTACCTGTGAGATTATTTCCTTGTCCGTACCGGGAAGGAACATGCGGATCGAAACAGGCGGAATTTTAGTCTTACCGAAATCGGCTTTTTCGCTGGCTTTAAGCGTATAGCGGAGTTTGACTTCCTCTTCACCCACATAAGATTTTTTCTGGCCCTCGACATCCAGGATATCAATGCCTTTACCCAGCGAACCATATACAGGTTCTATGCTCATCTCGTAATCCTTCAACGGTTTCCGGATCACTACTTCTACAACAAATTTGCCGGCCAGCCGGAGGTTTTGTTCTCCAAGCTTTTTGGAACTTGACTCCGGCGCCGGGAGGACTTCATATTCCCCTATGTAGCGCGGTTTCTTTCCGAGCTCATAATAATCCAGCGCTTGACGGGAGATCTCATCCTGAACGATATCCTGGCCGATGATATCATTATATTGTTTCTGCAATTTCCGGGCAGCCTGAAAGATCTCGTCAAACGTGGCATGCCCGTTTATGTTTTCATTCTCAGCAAGTTTCCTTAATCTATCGCTCAATTCGTCCTGGATGAGCCCTGTCAGCCTGTCATCAGGTTTTTTACCTGTGCGCGAAGCTATTTTTTTGATTATTTTATCTCTTTTGGCCCAGTTTTCCCCGTTCATAAAAAGCCCTACCGCCTGCGCAACAAGCGCCGCTTTTTCCGGCAGAACGCCGCGTATAAAAAGAGACATGAATATTTCACCGGAGCCCTGGTATCCCACAGGAGAAGATATTTTACTGCTTACCAATCCCATTAATGCCAGGCCCATATGATAAGTCTGGAGCCACTGTAATTGCTCTCCAAATGGCGTAAACCACGGCACATATTCATTCCAGGTGTCCACCCTGAGTTTCTCAATGACTTTCTCCCACGGCCAATCTTTTATCTCATCGTACGACAGGTAATCCTCTCCCCAGATATCGATAACGGCTTCACGCATTATCTTTGTTTTATTCTTTTCAGCCGCTATTATCCCTTTAACAAAATTCACTACAATCATCTGATGAGAGCCGGAAAAATTCTTACTTGCATGGGGTTCCAGCTCACTCATCAGTGATCCTGCTGCCGAATTTATCAGTTCCTCTTCATCTTTATCCGGCGATGTTTTTATCTCGTCCAGGATATTCTTTACAAGTCCGATCATGTTCCTTCTGTTACCCGAAATAACCCTGTTTAACAGGTCCAGGTACGGCCTGCCGGAAGCTCCCAGAAGATAGAAATCCCCGATATCCGCTCCTATTGCCGTCATAAATCTTATATAATGCATGCCTTCATGCGGAATAACGAATTCGATGAAGAGCGCAAGATCTGCCGGACTTTCAAGTAATTCGCTCGGTAAATATATACTGCCTCTTTCCGGACCTTCGGGGGTTACGAAAGCCACTACTCCAGGCTGGGACATACCCTCAAGCACTTTACGGGGCATCATTTTAACATTGTATGTCGCCTGCCTGTTCCAGCGGTCACGTTCTTCGGCTGTACCTTTGTTCAACTGATCGAGATGCGCACGGTTGCGGATCCTGAAAATGAGCTTACCGAGCCAGATCCGGGCTACCTCCGACATCTCGATATCTTCCTTGTTTGCTTTCGCTTTTTCGTATACGGGAATAACGTTCTTCTGAAGCCAGGCTGTCCAGAACTGCGGCGAATAATCTCTTCCTTCGTCCAACTGCTTTTCAAGCGCCTGAAGGTCTTCAATGGCATCGCGCCATAACCCGAGCTCTTTCCGCAGGTAAGGCGCAAGTGAGGTAAACTCGTGTTTTCTTATTTTATTGTTGCCCGGGGCAGTCAGTTCTTCAAGCTGCCCGAGGTCAAGCCGGCCGTCACCTAAAAGACCTTCTATAAAATACTTCAGCGCACCTTGTTCTGTGAGCAGTTTCTCCGGTTGTTCAGCAGCTTCAATGATATCTTCTTCAGTCAGCCCGCCCTCTTTCAGCTTTTCCATGAATTTTTTGCTGCTTTTCCCTTCTTCTGAAACCAGTTTATCGATCATGGGGTGCGAGACACTCGTGTAAATATCTTTATTATTTTCAACAATGCCCAGCGAGACGAGTCTCCCGAACATGAGTGCGGTATTTATCTCAAGGTCGTATGCATACTGGTCTTCATTGTCTTTAACCGGGCTCACGCTCATCATGATCCTGTCTGCGCTTACATGTTCTGCAAGTAATTTTACTGTTTCCGGAGAAAAGTCAGCGGCAGAGACATTCCCGATCTTTGTCAGGTTCATCAGGGCAGCGAGCAGGAACATATGGGTCCGCTGCGTCGATTTCTGGTCATAAGTATTGGCTTTGAGCATCTCTTCAATGAACCCTATTGCTCCTTTCTGGTACGAAAGTGCGGTTATTATAGCATGCAGGTTTGTATCCCTTATGGCTTTATAGCCGCTCTCGATCAGGAAGTCTACCTGTTGATCAGTAAGGCATCTACTCGTCATGAGCGTCTGGGCAGCCGCCATTACTATTTGCTCTGTCTCCCCTTTACCGAGCGATTCACTTGTAACTATATCTACCAGGAATTCATTTACAGTCCCGTTATCAATGTATTTAAACACATTGATCAGGAGAATCACTTCATCGAAAAAAGTACTGTCCCCTTTACCTATCTTTGGTATCTGTTCATTTATGAACTGGATTATTCTCTCTGTTGAGTTACTGTCAAAGAATTTATCCACCCCTCCAGCCAGCTTCAGTCCGCCTACAAGATGGGCTATCCCGTTAACCGCGGAGCCGACGATTTCCGTATCAGGTTCTTCCTGCATGTATTTAGTCAGGAGATCAATAGAGGATTTTGAATGCAGCCGCGCAAGCGCCGCGACCAGAGAATTCTTTTCTTTTGCGGACAATGTTCTTCTCTTTTGAAACTCTTTATACAGCTTTGATAATTCATTCTTTTTTTGTTCATCCAGCAACGATGAGCTCAGCCGGTCTTTGAAATCCGATTTAAACACCAGGTACTCTCCGGCCGGATTTATAAAGAATTTTTCCATGAATTCACTATTGCCGTTTACTGTATCTGCCGCTTCTTTTTTTAGTACCGCACCTGAAAGATGGGCGTATATCTCTTTTATAAGAGCCTCTTTCTGCCTGCTGTCTACGCTCCTGTCAAAGATCTCGGCATACGTGATACGGTGATGGACAGGGACACTCTCCTTAAGGATCATCTCTACATGGTAATCGACACTTTTCTGATCCAGCAGGAAAGCTTCTGCCGGCGGGCTTATCAGTTGTGCGAACGGGAATAACACAAGATGAAGCGATATAAATGCGGCGACAAGTACCTTTACAAACCTTTTTCTGATGGCTATCCTTCTTAAAGACTGAGAGAAACCGTTCCCTATGCTCTTTAGTTTACCGGAAAGGACAACTGCAAGTTCTTTAAGTTCATTACCTATACGCCGGACTTCTCCTTTTACGGATTCCCCGGCGCGTGTAGTCTTGTTGAGGTAAGCTATGTGTGCCGTTACTGAAAGAATAAATCCGGCTATTAATGCCGGCGGCACGGGAAATACTATTGATGCCGGCAGTATTAAAGGAACAAGGATCAAAGATAATATGGAGAGAGCGCTCATCAGAGAAGCTATACCCAGGAGAGAAGATCTCGCATGAAGGTGTTTCAGAGGATTCCAGCCCAGGTGTTCCGGAGGCGCGTTTATATCGTAATAGACCTTATAATGCAGAAAACTGAATGCCAGGGACGCAAAGATACCTGTTCCGGTAAGTATAGCGCCCGGATCGATACCTGTCGCCATATTAAGCAGATAGGATAATCCTCCTATCAGGCCGCCGCTGAATACCGCTGTTTCTGCAATCGTTAACAGCCTGCTGAATTTTTTCACCCATCTTTGCGGCCAGAACGGCAGTATAGCCTGCGCAGAACCGTAGAATCCTTCCAGTTCCCTCTTCAGTACCTCACGGAAAGCGCGCGGAAGCTGTTCAAGATCCTTTACCTGCACGTAGTTATCGTACGTTTTAGCGACATGGGTAATACCCGGGCCTATGCCTACTCCTATAACCTTAACTCCAAGCTTCCGGGCTCTCTTAAGAACATCAGACATATTGCCGGGTCCGTTTTCCTCACCGTCAGTGAGCACAATAATGACATTCTTATCTCCGCCAAAACGTTCGATATCGTCAAGTGCCGCATTAACAGCCTTTACACCGTGCGTAGTCCCGGCCTCTCCGATTGTTGACGCGATCTCTTCCAGGAGTTCATTCTTCTGCACAATGGTATCCGTCATAGTACGCACACCCCTTATTACCTGGTTCTTGAATCCTTTATGCAGGTACGTTTCGGTACCGAATCCGCGGATATTGAAATCTATGTTCAGATTAGCAAGTATATCTACAAATCCCCTTACTGCCCTGAGGGCATAGGCATTCCTTGCTTCCGTCTGCATGCTGCCGCTTTCATCAACAACAAGCGCAAATTTGGTCGCGCGTTTTGTCGGTATTATCTTGCTCATCCACCAGCGCATATTATAAAACCCCGCTGCCGCTGATTCCATGAACCTGTTCCAGTCCACTTCCTTTCCGCGGGACTGCCCGGTCAGCCATTTAGGCTTGGAATCTTCCCATATAAGGTTTGCCATCTCGCCGCTGAGTGAATTGACCCACCTGTTATCCTCGTATGCCAGTTTCTGATAAAGATTCTGCTGTTCTTTTATCTTTTTTTCCTTTTCCATGAAACGCTTAAGTTTTTCCTTAGCGCTCATCTGGGTATCCGAAGGAGAACCATCGCTGTCTCCATCTCCGTCTGATGCTTCACCCTCAGCCTGTTCAGCACTCTGGGACTGCTGCTGTTCGTCACCTTTCTCGCCTTTGTTCTTTTCTGTGCTCTTTTGCGCCTGTTCGTCGAGTTTATCAAGCGCTTCCTGCATCTTCTGCATGTCATCTTCATCTGCGCCTGTTTTATCCTTCATGTTTTCAAGATGTTTTTCCATCTCTTCGAGAAGTTTTTCTTTTACATCTTCCGGAAGGTTATCAAGGTCTATATCCTGTCCCTTTGACCCGCTGCCTGATTTCCCCGGCTTAGGTTTTCCCTGCTGCTGACCGCCGTCACCATCACCGTCGCCTTCCTCGCCTTCCATACTCTCATCACCGTCTTCACCGCCCTCACCATCCTCACCGTCCATCAGTTCCTGCGCACGGTCTTTCAAAAGCTCTTCATACACAGGCAGTATTTTTTCATATATCAGCTGCGCCGCCTTGCGGGCACTCGCGAATTTTTCCACAGGATTAGGATTCCGGTTTAATTCCGGCTGGCCGTTTTCATCTTCCTGCATCGGTATAGTAGTTTCTACAACTTCTTTAACCGCATCTTTTACTTTATCTAAAGCCTCGTAAAGAGGATCATCTTTTTCAATATTCGGCGGGATCTCATTATTGTGTCCCAAAAAAACCAGTGCCCTTACAAACCTGATATGCATGGGTAGTTCCTGACCGAAATTCATTTCAAGGGATTCCGGTGTATACTCTCCCGAGTATAGTTCATTCAGATATTCGATATAGCCCGGCCACAATAGTTTCCCCCAGAATTCGATCCGCGGGTCTTCTACTCCGTTAAAAAGGTATGAAGTCAGTTCATTCGCAAACGGAAGCCATGCATTATAAAATGTACCGTACCGGTGAAGGCTCTCATGTATTGCCAATCCCAGTATTTTCTTTAGATCCATGTCTTTAACAAGCGGCAGCGGGTATGTGAGTTCGTCTTTTTCAGAATTATAAGACCATATCAGTCCCGGTTTCAGCCTGGACGGGCTGCCCTCAAGAGCCTGGAACATGATATGGAACTGCTTTAACTTGTCCTCGATCTGTTCTTTCAATTCGGGATCGGCATTCATTTCTTTTATTACCTGCTCGGTCGCTTTTTTTATTCTTTCGGCTTCTTCATCACTGAGCCCGTACGCCATCCTGTATTTTCCATCTTGAAGGATAATACCGGGCAAGGGTTTTGAAACTGAACCTGCTTTTTGCTGATTTGCAATATGTGCGCTTATGGCAGCTGCCAGGTTTGAAATACCCGGACTCTTAAATAATTTATGCGTGCTATCAGGTTCTGTTACCTGTTCGGTTTTTTCTTTTACAGTATCTTGAAGCAGTCTTCCTTTCCAGAGATACATCAGTATATCCCGTTCTTCTTCTGGAGATTTCTCTTCCACCCATCTCTCGATGAACCTGTTCTTGAACGGCATAGGCAATTGGCTCCTGCCTACCGACATCCTGCCTCTCCCCATGATCGGATTAAGAGTGCTGAAGATCCTGAAATCAGGATGTATCTCTACAATATCACCGGTGACCGGATTGGTAAAATGTCCCTCATCTATCCATTCGCTTATCACTTCCACCAAACCGGGATCCATAAAATTGACTTCTTCCAGTACAAGACACCATCCCTCACGCATCGCCCTGATCAGTATACCCTCTTCGTATTCAAGGTTATGGGTCTTAGGATCCATCCTCCATCCTCCGACAAGCCCCCTCAGGGTATTATCCCTCATGTTCTCCGCATGGTAAGCCCAACCGAGCAAACTGCACATATATTCTATGGCATCACTCTTGCCGCTGGCCGCCTGCCCCACAAGAGATACGGGTCTGCGAGCGTACCTGAATCCTCTCATTATTATACGCAGGTCGTCGAGAGTCGAATCGACATGCGCAAGATCTATGTCTTCGGGGGTAGGTATTTTATCCGGGGAGATAACCTTTTGGGAAGGACCCGATGTGGTTATCCCGTCCATTTTTACAAAAGCTCCTCTTTTTACCTTAATGGCGAGTGACGGTTGCGGCGGAGGACGCGCATTCATATATTTTACCAGCTGTGTTTTCAGCATATCCAGGTTCTCTCCCTGCCGCCTCAATATACCCGAGAATTCATCCCATGCTTCCTTTATAAGAGCAGCTTTTACTTCCTTATAATTATCCAGCTCGTTCTGATCTATCCTTTCCTTTACTGCCCTGAGTATATTTTCAAGGTTTCTTAAAGTGAACCTGTACGGCTGTTCCCCTTCAAAACCCATGAAATTACTTGTCTGGGAAAGTCTGTCTATCGACTGCCTGAGTTCCGCAAGCGCTTCCAGATCTTTTAATTTTAAGAGCGGTATATCGAATTTTTCGCGCATTATCTGGGCTTCTTCCCTTGCTGTGAACGGGAATGTATAATGGATCTCGACCCTGCTCTCAAATGCCTCACTGAACAGGTTCCTTCCTACATCGCTTATCAGGTTGCCGGCTGCGAAGATCATGCCTCCTTTGTCTTTTGGACGTATCTGTTTACCGTCAACATATATGTATCCTTTTGCAAGAAGACCGTACAGTATCCCCAATGCCTCTTCTCTCGCCAGGTTTATCTCATCCAGCAATACCCAGTGGCCTTCCTCTAATCCTTTCAGGAAAGGCGCTTTTTTGAATTCCAGTTCGATCCCGCTGGCTCCGCCCGAAAGAAGCAGTTGCCCCAGGCTCCTTACGAGGCCCTTATTGCTCTCATTGCCGGGACCTTTTATATATATCATCTTCCTGAGCATTTCTTCTGCCTTACTGCGTGACATTATTTCGTTCGAACCGGATACTGTCAGGTCCGTTAATGCTTTTTGTACTTTGAACCACTGGTCTCCCTTGCTCGGTTTTTCCCTGCCTGTAATATTGCTTCCGGTTCCGATATCATATATATTGACCGTCTCTATTATGATCTGAACAGCCTGTTCGTAAGTAAGATTGAGCTGTTTAGGCTGATGATGGCCTATGAGATCAAGTTCATCCATGGACGCATTGACCTGCACCCTTGTAAACTTCTTTCCGACCAGCGCCGCCGCATAACGGACAAGTGATGTCTTGCCCGTGGATGTCTGCCCAAGCCACAGAAGAGTAGTCAGTTTGCTCCTGACTGTAGTAAAGAACAGGTCTATAAGCCTCCTTACCGTCTCGGGTGTCTCGGTAAGACGGGCCGACTTCAGTATATCTTCATCTATCTCGCCCAGTACAGGCTGGCGGACAACTACCCTGTCGTTGACTATACCTTCAATGATGCCTTTTTCTTTATCTAAGTTTATCCTGTACGGCATTTTAGAAGGATCTGTTATTTCTCGCTCACTTTCAAAAACCTTTACATTAAATTCCAGTATCTTGTCCAGATCCCTGTTATAATACCTGTAAAGTTTCTCAAGGATTTTTGCTGCTCTTTCCTTTGATTCTCCATATTTTTCCATGGAGACATGTTCCATAGCCCCCAGATCCACGGTCACACCGTATCTGTAGAGCTGAAAATAGGCCTTGCCTAGTATTATGATGGCAGGTTCAGATATAGCAGGCATATAACTCCCTATGATCATCTCTTCCAGGCCCTTCAATAATCCTGTATCAAAATCTTCCTTATATAAGGTCAATGCTTTACCTATTAACGGGCCCAGGGCAGCGATTGCGGCTTTTTTTTGATTATCAGAGTTCTTCAATTCTTCATTCAGCCTGTTCAATTTTCGAAGATCGAACTTTTTACCCAGCACATCAAGCTGTTTAAGGTATATTTTTCCTGCCGCCTCGACTGCAGCCGCCCTTACATCGTTTTCAGGAGCCCTAATATTCTGTTCAATTATGCCGATATCTTCCTGATCAAATCCCGAAACACCTGCGAACTTCTCATATATACCCCCCAGCAGCCTGATATTCGCCGCTTTAACTTCCGCTGACGGAATATTCATCATCCTTTTTTCTATTAAAGAATATTCGGCAACGGTTATGCCTGTAAACAGTTTTTGATAGATATTTCGAAGAATATGAATAGCAGACAGGCGCATTCTGGATTCATGACTGTTAAGATAATGCTCTATGAACTTAATATCCTGCTTATCAAATGTACCCTGCGATACCTGTCTTTGGAATACAGCTCCCAGTCTCAGGAAGATAAGAAGGTTGTCATCTCCTTTCTTACCAAGTTCTTCTTTAAGCTTTATAATATCCTGGGGCTGAGGATCGTATTGCGATAATTCCATTATCTTCTTATATATTTCTGCCAGCATCCCGGAAACAGCAGGGAATGTGTTCAGCCTCGCGTTTTTGATCTTCTTTTCCATGTTCCCTATCTTGCCGAAGTCAAAATTCTGGCCGTCCAGTTCCATTATTTTAGGATAGACCGCCTTAAGTGCTCTTGCCGAAGTTATCACAACACTATCGCTCCGGTCATCCAGCCCCTGTTCTATTATTTCCAGGAATCCCGGATCATACGCACCCAGCTTAGCGACTTCCATGATTATTTCACCAAAAGCTGACATGATCGCGCATCTCACATCTTCCGAAGTGTCATAGCTCATCCTCTTCATCATCTCGTTGACCCCGTATATGACCGGGTTAAGCTTTTTCTGACTTATGAATACTTCATACAGACCTACCAGAGCTTCCATAGCCGCGTATCTGTTCTCTTCGTATACACTCGACATGTTTTCTTCCAGTTTAGCAAGCGCTTTTACAGGAGGCTCTTCTGTCTCAGCTATTCCGGCAAGAAGTATCCCGGTTGCCGCTACAGCCGCATGATTGAGTTTGGGCCTTATTGAATAATCAGGAATGATATCAGTAAGTGATTTCTTATCGAATACGCCTTCTTTTATCTGGCCGGCATAGACTGCCGTCAGTTTCAATAATGCATCGACATTCACTTTCACTTCATTATTGATATCTCTTTGCCTTATCAGCATTTTCAATTCGTCTATCTCTCCGAACATGCCAAGATCGCCAGTTGATTCGATCATTGCATTATATATTTCAGCCATACCCCTGATCGCCGTATTTCTGACTATACCGCTGGAATAATCGAACATCATCCTGTACAGATCCAAGCTGGTATCACTCGGTATCAGCCCGAGTTTTACCCGGGCCAGGTAGACCGCTGTCAGCACCTCAAGTGCTTTTGTCTTTTCCTGTATATCATTTTTTTTCTCGATTATTTCCGTCAGTTTTATGAGTCTTCCGTTATCGAAATCTTCTTTTTCCGCATTGAGCAGTTTTAAATATATGGGTTTGACAGCTTCCATTGCTGCCAGTCTTATTTCTTTTTTATTATGTTCTATTTTCTCCTCGAGATTTTCAAGCCTGGATACATCGAATATTCCCCTCCCTATCTCATCTGTATATAATCCACCCAGTGCTTCTATAGCAGCTACGGTATCAACTTCTGTATGGTTAACGACACTGGACAGCCCCGTGATAATATCGCCGGTAAACTGTTTTTCTTCGATAAGAGCAGCATATATCTTTTCCAGCCAGGTCTCCGCTTCAATTCTGATCCTCTCATGCATCCCGCATGCATCGTTCAAAAGGGACAGGTCATCTGTATTAAATGTTCCGTTCTTTACCTGCTGAAGAAATAATTTTCCAAATATACTAACCACTTCCGCCTTTATCTCAGGCATAAATACATTTTCCTGATACAGCCTGCGCTTAAGATAATCCTGTCCTTCTGTATTGAAACGGTCAGGATCTGTCGCGTGTAGTTTGACATATATACTGCCGAGGCCTTCTACGATCCCCTTCATGGTGTTTATTCTTGCAGCCAGTTCTATATCTTCCGCCTTTGCTTCCAGCCAGTTCATGATCGAACGATCATAATCTGCTCCCTGCTTTTCAATCAGTTTGACCTGCACGCGTGAGAGCGTATCTGCCACAGCTTGCTTTACTACCACGTTTTCATCAAGGAAAGCCTTATAAACTGCAGCCATATCCTCTATATTGAAATTCCCTTCTTCTATCTGTTTTATATGAATATCGCCTGCGATCTTCAAGGCAGCTATCTTGGCGAACCATAAACCCGTTTCCAGTTTCCTGTTGATATATTCCGAGTCTATTCTCCCTTTTTTTATCAACTCTATATATATGCGTTCAAGTGTTTCCGATGAAAGAGGACTTGCATTGTTTCCATGCCCGTCAAGTTTTTTCTCCAGCAGGTCTACAAAAAATCTGCCGGCTTTGCCCTGTTTTATCAGTTCAGTATATATGTCTGCCAGGGCTCGTACAGTTATATCCCTTATATCAGAGTCTGTATGCACAGCTGCTTTTTCAAAGTCTAACAGATGATGCAATGTGAGCTTGTTCTGTCTTGCAAACTCTAAATATATTCTGCCGAGGTAAGTTACAGCTGCTTTTTTTGCGATATCCTCACCCTTTTCCAGGACTGATACCAATGGAGATATCTCCGATATACTGAACCTGTCTTTTTCTTTTTCTGCCAGTTTCAAATATACTTTCCCGAGTGTTATTACAGACTCATCACGGCTGTCATCTATATTTTCCTCCAGGATTTTATTTTTTTTAAGATCGAATATTCCCTGTTCAATGAGCATCGGATATAATCCTCCCAAGCATTCCATTGCTATTTTCTTTATTGAGACAGAATTCAAACCAAGGCAATTTTCTATTTCCTCCAGTCTCTCGGGATAAAAAGCGGACTTTTTCTTCTTCAGCAGTTCAGTATAGATATCTGTCAGTATTGATATCGAAGCAATATTCACATTTTCTTCTTCCGTTAAACTTACTCTCTTTTCTATCCTCTTCAGGTCATTTTCATCGAATTTCCCGGTCTTTATCTTTCTCATACAGATAGAGCCCATTGCCCGTACAGCACAACGGCGGATATAATAACTGCCGTTTTCCAGCATCCTGTCCATTAAAGCTGATTCCACTCCCGCTTCTCCAAGTATTTCAAGCAGACTGCCTATCGTTTCATTACTTAATTCTATTCCCGTATCGTTCTTTTTAGGTTCCATATTCCATATATCGAACTGCTTTTCCAATTCGACAAAAATCTCAGGGAACCTGAACGCGAGTTTCTTAAGGCTTTTCTGGAAATTCTCTTTATCCCCCGACTTCATATCAAGAGCCAGATCGGTTATCATCCTGGAGTTTGAGCGTACGAGCCTGCTGTCGCCTGTATCCTGTGAAATATATACGAGGAAACCGCCTACCGGACCGTATTCCTCAACGTATTCCAGAATATCCTTAACTTCGACTCTACCAAGTATATGTTCTATGTCTATCCCGCGCAGATTCAGTTTGTGTATCATGGATTTTACCGTACGCCTGTCTTCCGGGGTGTTCATCCTGAGAAAATATACTTCCCTGAGAGCCCAGGCAAAAGCTTCCTGGGAATCCAGGAGTTCCTGGTTATCTTTCATGAATTCAACCACGCGTATCTGGTCTCTTAAAGAAAAATGATACCCCTCAGACGTCAACTGGCCTATCTGCCCTTCTTCTACGAGATTTATCAGGGTATGGTGAAAAGTATTCAGTTTTCTTATAAATCCTTTAGGTGCTGTTACTTTCCTCGACAGATGCGCAAGGATCCTTCTTTCTTCTCTTCTTGTTTTTTCCTCCACCCATCTTTCGATGAACCTGTTCCTGAACGGCATCGGCAGCTGGTTCCTGCCCACAGACATCCTTCCTCTGCCCATTATCGGGTTCATAGTGGTGAATAGCCTGAAATCAGGACTGATATTTATCATCTCTCCTGTTATAGGATTGGTAAAATGGCCTTCATCTATCCATTCACTTATTATCTCCACAAGCCCGGGATCCATAAAATTAACTTCTTCGAGTACAAGACACCAGCCCCGCTGCATCGCCTTTATAAGAATACCTTCTTCATATTCAAGTACCCTTTTCCGGGGATTCATTCTCCAGCCGCCCAGAAGCCCCCGGAGAGTATTGTCTCGCATATTCTCAGCATGATACGCCCAGCCCAGGAGCCGGCAGATGTATTCTATGTTGTCGCTTTTTCCGCTGGCTGCCTGACCTATGAGCGATACCGGCCGGCGCGCGTTTCTGAAAGCCTGTAATATAACCCTGATATCGTCAACCGTAGACGGTACATGCGCAAGATCTATATCCTCAGGAGTCGGGATCTTTTCCGGATCACTGACCTTTCTTACGGGCCCGTACGTTATTATACCGTCAACTCTTATAGATTCTCCTTCCATTACTGTTAATTTCAGATCTTTTTTATATTCTTCACTGGTTTTAGGCGGCATTTTTCTGAAATGATTGATAAATTCGCTCCTTAACTTTGCAATGTTATCTTTATCGCGGCGCAATATACTTTCGAATTCGTTCCATGCTTCTTTAAGCAGTATCAGCTTTATGTCTTCCCTTGAGGTTTTGTTCATAGCAACGATCCTCTCTCTGGTTGCCATAAGTATACTTTCAAGGTTTCTAAGAGTGAACTGATAGGGCTGCTCTCCGTCAAAACCCTTGAACATACCGTCTTTTGATGTTGTATCCAGCGAGGTTTTTAACCTTGCAAGTTTCACAAGGTCATCTTCTGTTATACCCCGAAGCGCATATTTTTCCTTTAATATTTCTGCTTCCTCTTCCGGTGAATACGGAAAAGTGAAATGCACTTCCATCCTGCTTTCAAACGCTTCGCTGAACATATTTCTGCCTATATCTGTGGTAAGATTACCTGCAGCAAAGATCATTCCGTCATTATCCTTTGGTGTTATTTTCTTATCATCTACTATTATGTATCCTTTAGAAAGCAGTCCGTAAAGGATACCGAGAGCTTCTTCCCGCGCCAGGTTTATTTCGTCCAGCAATATCCAGTGTCCTTCCTCCAACCCTATTAGAAACGGCGCTTTTTTGAATTCCAGGACTATCCCGCCGGCACCCTTGTTCATTATAAGGTACCCGAGACTCCTTACTGCTTCTATATTATGCGCGTCTTTTGCGCCTTTAACATAGATCATGTTATTGATGATCTCCCTCATCCGGTCCTGAGACATCATTTCATCCGATCCGGACGGCATAAGCTCACTCAATGCCCGCTGCAGCCTGAACCACTGTCCGCGCTCAACTGTCTCCTGCATGATCTGCACTGCATGTTCGTATGTGATATCAAGCCCTTTCGGCTGGTGATGGCCGATAAGATCGAGCTCGTCCATTGATGCATTTACCTGTACTCTGGTGAACTTTTTCCCGACAAGAAGAGAAGCATATCTCACAAGGGAGGTTTTTCCTGTAGAAGTCTGGCCGAGCCACAGAAGTGCCGTCAGCTTTTTTCTCATTGTTGCAAAATACAGGTCTATAAGCCTCTTTTTAGTAACCAGGGTTTCCACCATCTTGGAGGATTTAAGTGCTGCTTCATCTATATCTCCGAGAACCGGCTGCCGGACAACGACTCTTCCGTTAACTATTCCTTCTACAAATCCTTTGTCTCTTGAAACTTTTACTTCTATACTATCAGCTGTACCCAGTATCGGTTCCATGTCTATCCCTGTATCCAGCATATCTTCTACCAGAGCCCTCACCAGTTTTTTATCTTCGAGTGAATTCATACGTAGAAAATATACCTGCCTGAGTGCCACGCCAAAAGATTCTTCAAAAGACAGCAACTCGGAATGGTCTTTCATGAAATATATCACCCGGATCAGGTCCCTGAGTGAGAAATGATACCCTTCCAGCGACATCTGGCCGATCTTACCTGTTTCTACAAGCTCTATCAGTTTATGGTGAAAACCATTGAACTTACCGGCAAACCCCTCCGGAACTTCTATCTCATTTTCCTTCATAAGATATTCGATGATCTCTATCTCTTCTTCGGGAGTCTTTTCATTTACCCAGCGTTCCGTAAACCTGTTCTTGAACGGTATGGGAAGCTGGCTCCTGCCGGATGACATGCGGCCCCTTCCCATTACCGGATTCAAAGTCGTAAAAAGCCTGAAATCCGGACTTACTTCGATTAATTCACCTGTTACCGGATTAGTAAAATATCCTTCATCTATCCACTCGCTGATTACCTCTACGAGACCGGGATCCATAAAATTTACTTCTTCGAGTACAAGACACCAGCCTCTTTTCATTGCTTTTATCAACACGCCTTCTTCATACTCAAGTTCATGTGTCTCGGCATTCATCCTCCACCCTCCGACAAGTCCCCTGAGTGTATTATCCCGCATATTCTCAGAATGGTAGGCCCAGCCCAGTAACCGGCATATATATTCGATATTATCGCTCTTTCCGCTTGCCGCCTGGCCGATAAGAGATACCGGCCGTCTCGGATGACGGAAGCCGCTCAATATTGTTCTTATGTCATCTAATGTAGATCTGACATGTGCAAGGTTAACATCTTTCCTGGTGGGTACCTTATGTTTATCAACAACAGTCCGGGAAGGGCCATAGGTGGTTACTCCGTCTATGGATACGTGTGATCCTTTTTCCACTTCAAGGGTCAGGTCGATATCTTCTGGAGGCGAATGATTCATAAACACCCTGAACTGGTGCTCTAATATCTCGAGATTCTTGCCTTCTCTCCTTAAGATATTAGAGAATTCCGCCCAGGCCTCTTTAAGAAACGCTTCATTAATATGTTTATACGATTTCAGGCCATTCTGATTGATACGGTAAAGAGTTGCTCTTAAAATATTTTCGGCATTTCTCAAAGTAAAACGATACGGCTGCTCTCCGTCAAACCCTGTAAAATTCCCTCCCTGAGACAGATTGTCCAGGGACTGCCTGAGGTGAGCCAGGTTTTCCAGATCCCTTATTGATAGCTGCGGCACGCTGAATTTAGATTCGAGTATCTGGGCCTCTTCCTGAGGTACATAAGGAAAAGTGTAGTGTACTTCCATCCTGCTTTCAAAAGCCTCGCTGAAAAGGTTTCTGCCGACATCGCTTGCCAGGTTTCCTGCGGCAAATATCATACCGCCTTTATCTTTTGGAGTGATCTTCCTGCCATCTACAAAGATATACCCTTTTGCAAGCAGTCCATAGAGTATCCCCAGTGCTTCTTCACGCGCAAGATTGATCTCATCAAGCAGTATCCAGTGGCCCTCTTCCAGTCCTTTTAAAAACGGCGCTTTTTTAAATTCCAGCTCGATACCGCTTGATCCTTCGTGCAGCGCCAGGTGTCCGAGGCTCTTTACGACATCTATGTTATTTTTGTCTCTTTTGCCTTTCAGGCTAAAAAGTTTATCTATTATCTTTCTTGCTTCTTCCCTGGTCACTATCCTGTTCTCAGCAGGCGGCATAAGATCTGTAAGAGCCTTCTGTATTTTAAACCACTGGTTTCCTTCGACTGCCTCCATTATTATCTGGACCGCCTGTTCATAAGAAAGCTCCAGTCTCTTGGGCTGGTGATGGCCTATAAGGTCCAACTCGTCCATTGAAGCGTTGACTTGCACTCGTGTGAATTTTTTGCCTGCAAGAGATGATGCATATCTGACAAGGGAGGTCTTGCCGGTAGAAGTCTGACCCAGCCAAAGCATGGCCGTGAGCTTCGTTCTGACTACAGAAAAGAGCAGGTCAATAAGCCTCCTTGTAGTTTCTGGCGTCTCTACTATTTTTGCAGAATCCATAACTTCCTGGTCAACTTCTCCGAGTAGGGGCTGTCTGACTACAACTTTCCCAGCTGCCACTCCTTCTATAACACCTTTTTTTCTGTTTACTCTCACAGCATACGGTGCTTCCCCCTGGACCCGCTTCACCGACGCTGCTTCTTCTATCTCATCTTCAAATAAATTGGTATTGTGAACGAGAATCCTATCTAAGTCTGTGCTGTTTCCTGATAGAGTCATATAACTGTAAAGCTCTACCAGTATATCGGATGCTTTTTCCTGGACTTTTTCGTCTTTATCAAGCAGCCTTCTCTCTATATTTTTAATATCAATATCTTCAAACCTGTCTGATTCGGCAAATTTCACATATATGCGCCCTATTGCATCAAGCGCCGTTTCTCTGACGCCGGCCTCGCTGTGGCCAAGATGTTTTGTAATATATTTTAATCCGGATATATTAAAATTCTCCGTATCTATTAGAGTTAAATGTATATCTCCAAGAAGTTTGAGAGCCCTTATCAGCCTCGGTAATGCTATCTGCGACACAGCTGTCTGCTGCTCGATTCTTTCAAGCCATTTATGATCAAAATCATCGGTTTCAATCATTTTGAATAATATCTCTCTGTATAATTCATAAGCTTTTTCGTTAACCATATCATCGGCACCCGAAAGTTCGGATGAAAAGGTCTCTAATTCTTCTGTCTCCAATTTCCCCTCTTTCAGCTTCTTTAATATAAACCTTCCATAAAGCTCCATGAGCTTCATCCTCGCATAAACCACCGTACTAAAAGAAAACCTCTTACTGAAATCGATGATAAAATCCTCGTCTATCTCGCCTTTTTCAAGAAGTTCGATATATAATCCGGCGGCGGCTTCAAGCCCGGCATCTTCTATATCGCTGGATTCGGCATCTTTATAGAAACTCTCGAATTCGCTGAGCTTTATTCTTCCGTTTCTTACAAGTTCGGGATACACCCTGAGTATCATGGCTTCCAGCCACGGCTCGCGTTCCGGGGGTTTCTGGGGCATATTCATACCGCCGTAAATACCGCCCATTGCATTAAACACATGCTCATAATGTGCTTCCAGGCCTTCTTCTTCTTCAGATTGTTCGCGTTGCCTGGGCCTGGGCTTGTTGATTCCTTCCAGCTTAAGTTCATTAAACCTGCCGTGTCTTATAAACACAATGTTCAGCTCTGCTATCGCTTCTAACAGGGCTCTGTAGAATTCTTCGTCAGCCGGTTCTATCAGTTTCTCGAGACGGGTTATCTTTTCTGTGCTGAATTTACCTGTTTCTATCTGGGTGGAATAGATACCGGTAAGCGCTTTTAACACCGCTTTCTTATGGGCTGTATCGCCTTCTTCTACTCTGGTTTCCAACGCATTCACCTTTCTTTCATCCATAATCCTGTTTCGAATCAGCTCAGAGTATATCTTTCCTATTGCCTCCAAGGCATTATTCCTGATACTCGATTCTTCACCAAAAGAGATGTTTTCAAGAGGTTCTATCATGCTAGACGCAAAATTCAATCCTTTTGCTTCAATGACCTGTTTATACAGTTTCATGAAAACTTCGAGAGCGGCAGATGATACTGAATATTCGTCATCCAGCATTCCTGTGATCATATCCAGATAAACCAGGTCGAATTCCTTTCCCTGCAGCTTTATCTGTCTCTCCAGTATATCTCCAAGTACATTCACCGCTTCTCTTCTTACATTATTGTCTTTATCTTCAAGCCTGCTTCGGAACCTCTTAAAATTAACCGGATCTATCTCATTTATATCTTCTGAAAGCATTATCCTTCCAAGCGCGTCAACAGCGGCTTTTCTTATCTTGTGATTCCTGTGTGTCAGCTGATCGTTCAGCTTTGTCCATTCCCTGCCGCTGTAACTCAGGGCTCTTATAAGTCTTACTGCGGCAAAATCTACCAGTCCGTTCCAGAGTTCATAGTGTTTTTCAACTTCAAGGAAAATATCTGGATACCTGTATGCCAGTTTCAATATGCTGGTAAACCTTCTCAATGGATCCTTGGAATTTGAATCCATCGCGATCTCTTCTATTTCAGATTTCATATTAGCATCAAGCTTATATTTACCGGTATCTCTGGTAAGGTAAGTAATAAGACCGCCTATAGCTCCGTATTCGTCAAGCACTGTCTCCATATCTACCTTGGGTACACCAAAAATAATATCAAGATCGACTCCGTCGAGCGGCAGTTTATATATCAGCGACAACACCCGGCTCCGGTCTTCGGGAGTATTCATCCTGAGATAATATACTTCACGCAGGGCCCATGCAAAAGCTTCTTTTGTTTCAAGAAGCTGTGAATTATCTTTCATAAAATCTATCACCCGTATCTGGTCTCTCAGCGTGAAATGATAACCTTCAGCTGTAAGCTGTCCTATCCTGCCTTTTTCAACCATTTTCATCAGTCTTTGATGAAACCCGGACAGTTCTCTGATAAGGTCATTCTCTTCCTGTGCGGCAGCACTGGACATTTTTATCCCGCCGAGCATATCGAGATATGGAGCAATTAACTGATATGCCAGATGTATTACTGCAGCGAGTGCTGCTCCGGCCGCAACCATTAATACCGGAGAAATTACTGTCGAAATAAGTAATATTGAAGGAAGGGAAAAGAGGGTAAACCCGAAAACCAGACTCATTAAAGTACCGAGGCATAAGAGCGGAATCCTGTCTTTGAGATGTTTAAGAGGATTCCAGCCGAGGCGTTTAGGCGGCCCGTTTATATCGTAATGTATCTCGTAATGGAGGTACGCGAATGAAAAAGCTGAAAATATCCCGGTCCCAATAAGCAGGTTTTTGAGATCAATACCGGTAAAATAATTGATAACATACGAGACTCCGCCCATTAAAATTCCCTGGAATATAACATTTTCTAAAACTGCGGCCAGCCAGGGCGCTTTCTTCACATTAAACCTTGAAGACTTGAACCAATAAGGCAGTATCCCCTTTGGAGCTGGTTTTCGGGAAGAATAACCGCGCTTTTCATTCATTCCTGTTATTAGATTATCACAAGCTGTATAAGGATCGGTCTCTCCCTTTAAAATAGATTGAACAGTACCTTCAAATTCATCGCTCTCTACCAGTTTATCTAGAATTTCCTGTATGAGACGGCTTTTCAGCATTTCAGTCAATGTCTCTTTAATCCTCATTATCTGCCTGCTGCTATCCAATGCGTCTTCTGATTCTTTAAGATATTTTCTGTGGTTTTTGATCGCCTCCATTAAATCCGACACATCCTTTCCAAAAGCCGTTTTATCAGAAATAGTTCCAGTCTTGAGAATGGGTGCTGTCCATGTGCTGTCTTTATGCCTTTCCTTCCCCATTTGAATCATACTCCTCAGTTCACTAAAGGTCTTATCAGCGCCTTCCCTGTCAGACTTATTGATCACGAATATATCGCCTATCTCGAGAATACCGGCTTTTACAGCCTGTATATCGTCTCCCATACCTGGAATAACCATTACAACAGTAGTATGAGCGCTCTTTACAATATCAACCTCATCCTGTCCTACACCGACGGTTTCTATGATGATATAATCTTTACCCATGGCATCAAGGACATTAACGGCGCTTCTTGTAGCGTGGGTGAGTCCTCCGAATTGGCCCCTTGTTGCCATTGAACGGATAAAGACACCATCATCCAGACTATGACGCTGCATCCTGATGCGGTCACCCAGGATGGCTCCGCCTGTAAACGGGCTTGTCGGATCGACAGCCAAAACACCTACAGTTTTACCATCTTTTCTTAAATCGGCTATCAATTGGTCTATAAGAGTACTTTTTCCCACTCCGGGAGACCCGGTAATACCGATAATATGAGCACCCCCTGTGTAAGGATAAAGCGCTTTCAGTGTTTCCCTGACTTCCGGAACTCCCTCATCTATATTCCTGATGAGACGGGCTACTGTTCTCACATCTCCTGCAGTGACTTTTTCTACTATTTTGTTTATCTTATCATCTGCCGGTTTCTTTTCGGCCTGTGTATCTTCTTCTACTATTTTCTTTTCTTTTTGAGACAGCGCTTTTATATGTATAAATGCAGCAAATGATAACATTATCTTTCTTAACCGCTCCCATAAAGGTAAAAGTCCGGGGCGATGTCCTAAATCATCCTGTCTTAAATCTCCCAATGTAGCCACAAGAATAGCCTTTATCGTATGCATGCGATTTTCAGCCTGGTCAAACACTATTGAGTGCTTTGATTCGAACACATCTTCAGTGACTTCCAGTCCATCTATGCCATACTTGTCATATATCTCTTCTCCGACTTTTGTCTCCTTATTATGAAATGCCGGAAGACAATGCATGAATTTCACATCGGGATTTCCAGTGAGTTCTATTATTTCCTTGTTGACCTGATAAGGTTTGAGTAGTTTGATCCGCTCTTCCCAAGCTTTTTCAGGTTCACCCATTGAGACCCATACATCAGTATAAAGGAAATCCACATCTTTAACGCCTTCTTCTATATTTTCCGTCAATGTGATTCTGGCGCCAGTTTGAGATGCTATAGCCTTACACTGAGCAATCAGTTCATCTTCAGGCCAGTACTCCTTAGGAGCGCACAATCGGACGTCCATTCCTAATTTTGCACCCCCTACTAAAAGGGAATTACCCACATTATTCCGGGCATCCCCCAAATAACAATATGAGATCTCAGAGATATGTTTCCCTGTATGTTCAACCATTGTTAGAAAATCACCTAAAATCTGGGTGGGATGAAATTCATCTGTCAATCCGTTCCAGACAGGTACGCCCGCGTACTCTCCAAGCTCCTCAGCAGTGGACTGACTAAAACCGCGATATTGGATCCCATCATACATCTTACCGAGTACACGTGCTGTATCTTTCATGGATTCTTTATGGCCGATTTGTGATCCTGAAGGGCCTAAATATGTAACTTGTGCACCCTGGTCATACGCTGCGACTTCAAAGGCGCAACGTGTTCTTGTTGAAGTCTTCTCAAAAATTAAAGCGATATTTTTTCCCTTCAAACGAGGCTGCTCATGACCGGCATATTTTGCATCTTTCAATTCTTTTGAAAGGTCAAGCAGTAAGAGTATCTCTTCTGATGTAAAATCGAGCAGTTTTAAAAAGTTGCGGTGTTTTAAATCCTCCAATCTCTCATAAGCCGATTTCTCCGCAAAATAGCCTTTCCCCTTAAATATTTCTTCACCTGTCACATTTATTGTTTCAGTGTCTGTTTTACGCACGGAAAATGAACTGAAAACCAGGTTCCCCATATTGCTTATAATACTTGTACCCCCGGCGATGCCGACAAAAGGCGTCATAAATATATTGCCCAGCCAGTGCCGGGAAAAAGATTCGTGTACAGTTACCGCTATCTTCTCCGCCAGACTCAATCTAATATACGATTCGTACCGCGTTACACTGGGCCATAATGAAAACGGTTTATCCTTAATATATCTGGCTGCTATATTCTTACCAAGCCTTGTTGATATACTGCCATACCCTTGTGCCAGAGCAAAACTTGATATAAACGAAATTAATAATTCACTGTATCCCAGTCCTAAGACCGTAATACCGCCAAAATGAAATAAGAACAATCCCGCTACGGACAACAGCCCGATCGCTTTCCACAGAATTGATGCCCGGCGGGCGTTTACACCTGAATAAGCATGACCCCTGTAAACCCCGAACTCTTCTCTGAATATGTCGCATATTTCCTGTACCGTAGCATATTCCTTAACTGCGTCTATTATAAAAGGCATGAGATTATTATCGCCTCTGGCGGCTTCGCGAAGCTTACTTAGGCTTTCCTTGACTTTTTTATTATCCCGCTCTTCTTTTACCTTTTTTAACCGCGCTATCTGTTTTTTCTCTACTTCAGGATCTATTATCAGAGGCTCTACCGGTTTTTCTTCATCAGTATTATATTTATTTATGCCTACAATTATTTTTTCTTTTTTCTCCAGCTGCATCTGGTATTTATAGGAAGAATCGGCTATTTGCTGCTGCGGATAGTTCTGCTCCAGCGCATTTATCATTCCTCCCATATCATCTATCTTATTAATAATTTTGTACGCTTCTTCTTCAAGTTTATCGGTAAGAGCCTCTACAAAATATGATCCGGCAAGCGGATCGACCGTATTTATAACTCCGGTTTCATCCGCCAGTACCTGCTGGGTACGCAGAGCGATAGTGGCTGACTCCTCTGTAGGCGTCTGGTAAGTTTCATCGTAAGAGTTGGTATGAAGCGAATTTGTGCCTCCTAATACGGCGGCCAGAGCTTCAACAGTTGTCCTGACAATATTATTGTAGGGCTGCTGCGCAGTAAGCGAGACGCCGGCGGTCTGCGTATGAAACCGCAGCATCATGGAACGCGGATCCTTTGCCCCGAATCTCTCTTTCATTATCTTTGCCCAAATTCTCCGGGCTGCTCTCAGTTTCGCGATCTCCTCAAAAAAATCGATATGCGAATCGAAGAAAAAAGAGAGTCTCGGAGCGAAATCATCCACATCAAGGCCGCGGTCAACTGCAGCCTGGACATAGGCTATGCCGTCTGCCAATGTAAACGCAAGCTCCTGAGCAGCGGTAGCGCCGGCCTCTCTTATGTGATAACCGCTGATACTGATTGTATTCCATTTTGGTACTTCTTTTGTACCGAACTCTACAGTATCCGTTATCAGCCTCATAGACGGTCTGGGAGGAAGCATAAGAGTGTTCTGAGCGATGAATTCTTTGAGCATATCGTTCTGTATGGTTCCTGTTAATTTATCCCTGGAAACCCCTCTCTTCTCTGCCATTGCTATATACATTGCCCACAACACAGCGGCAGGAGGATTAATTGTCATGGATGTTGATATCCGATCGATAGGAAGCCCCTTAAACAGGATCTCCATATCTTTAAGCGTGTCTATAGCTACACCGCATTTCCCTACCTCCCCTCTTGCCAGCGGGGAATCAGAATCATAACCCATAAGAGTAGGCATATCAAAGGCGGTAGAGAGTCCTGTCTGGCCGTTCTTTACCAGAAGGTGGAACCTCTCGTTTGTATCTTCCGCAGAACCTAGTCCGGCAAACATCCTCATGGTCCATTTTCTTATCCTGTACATAAGTTCATAGACGCCTCTTGTGAATGGATATTTACCCGGTTCTCCTATTTTTTCATCGTAATCAGCATCTTTTGTCTCGGGCGAATAGAGAGGATCGATTTCAAGATCTGAAATAGTAGTAAATCTTTCTTCTTTTTCCGTCTCTTTAGAATCAGCCACTGGTTCTTCGTCAGCCTTCTGTGTCAATGCTTTTTCTCCGCCTATGTATTGTTTTACCCAACCGACCATTTCTTCAGCTTTAGTACCCGGACCAAAAACTTCCTTTACTCCCATATCTTTTAATTTAACTATATCATCTTCCGGTATTATACCTCCGCAGATGACAGCAATGTCTTCAATTCCTCTCTTTTCCAATAACTGCAGTACCCTGGGAATGAGCCCCATATGGGCGCCTGCCAGAGTAGAGAGCCCTATCATATCCACATCTTCCTGTACGGCTTCGCTTACTATCTCTTCAGGTGTACGATGTACTCCCGTATAAATAACCTCAAAACCCGCATCCCTGAATATGGTAGAAATAACTTTAGCACCCCTGTCATGTCCGTCCAGACCGGGCTTTGCGACTAAAATCCTGATTTTTCCTCCCGGTACAGCTCTTTTGGCGATTTCTTTTATTTGTCCCGGTTTAAATCTCGGCAAAATTTTCTTAATTAACGGAAATCCTATTATCCCTGCAACAGGCATCATAAATAAAGTTCCAAACAACTGGATTATTACACCCGGATTGTCGGTTTCAGGCGACATTGATCCAAAGGCTGCATTTGACAATGCCAGTACTCCGTAAATAGCCAGCATAAATATAGACACCAGAGAATTTCCTGATACTGATTTAAGGGTTTTCTTTATCGATATTTCGGTCTTTTCATGGGCATTTTCAATTACCCATTTTACGATATCATCAGAAGAGTCTTCTGAAGTAAATATCTCTTTTACTCCAGCCTCTTTCAGCTTTAATATTTCATTTTCCGGAAATTCGCCTCGGCAGCAGACCGGGATATCACCAGCGTCTTTCTCTTTCAGCAGTTCCAGCACACGCGGGATGTGCTGCATATGGGTACCTGCTAAAGAGGACAATCCTATTATATCTACATCTTCCTGTATGGCGTCATTGACTATCTGTTCAGGCGTATTATTAGCACCTGTGTAAATAACTTCGAAACCTGCATCTCTAAATACTTTAGATATGATCTTGGCATCTTTATCCTGACCATTCGGTCCCGGTTGTGCTACTAACACTCTTATCCTTCGTTTTTGTTTTATCCGGTCAGGCTCTTTATTCTCTTCCGCTGTAGTTTCTATCCTGCCTGCTATCTCGTACATCTGAGCTGCTTTAAAGGAACTTCTTACAAACGGACCTGATACAACCGCCTTAAAACCCATCTCATAAGCAACCTTTTTCCATTCAGCAAATTCTTCCGGAGTAACATATCTAGCGATTTTTACATGTTCCTTGGAAGGAGCAAGATACTGGCCTATTGTCAGCAGCCGGCAGCCGGCAGCCAGAAGATCCTGCAAGGTCTGCCGGATCTCTTTATCTGTTTCCCCCAGTCCGAGCATGATCCCGGATTTTGTCAAAATATCAGTGTCAGCCTCGCTTACCCTTTTAATGAGTTCCAGTGAACGTTTATAATCTGCTTGCGGCCTTACTTCGGAGTAGAGCCTGGGAACAGTCTCTATATTATGGTTAATGACTTCCGGCCGCACAGCGATAATCTTATTCAGAGCGGCTTCCGATCCCTTAAGATCCGATACAAGCACTTCTACTTCAACTCCGGGGGTCCTCGACCTGATTGCCTTTACCGTATCTGCAAAATGCTGAGCGCCTCCATCCGGAATATCATCACGGGTAACAGATGTAATAACAGTATACTTGAGTCCAAGTTTCTCAACAGCCTCTGCAACCATGTAAGGCTCACTCTCATCAAGCGGATACGGAGTATCGTGCTTTACAGCGCAGAAACTGCAGTTCCTGGTGCACTTGTCGCCCATAATCAGAAATGTCGCTGTACCTTCAGAGAAGCATTCACCCAGATTCGGACACATGGCCTCTTCACAAACTGTGTGGAGCCCGTGCTGTTCTAACAGATTCTGTACGTTCGAATACTTATCACTGAATTCAATCCTTTTCTTGAGCCATTCAGGCCTCCCTTCTTCAGTATCCGGATATTCAGAACTGCCATTCGTAAGAAATGCAGCATAAAATTCTTCTGTAAAATCTTTTTTAACTGCTTCCATATCAAGTGTTTTACCAAGTTCTTTCTCCATAGAAGTGATAGGCTGATCAGGATGACCGCATGCAACTATATAATCAAAAGGCGTAAGATCCGTGTTTATATTAAGCGCAACTCCGTGATATGTGACTTTTTTATCAAGAGCTATACCTATGCTGGCTATTTTTCTGCCGTTCACATATAATCCGGGCATCCCCTCCTTAGATCCGGACTTTATCCCGTATTTTTTAAGAACAGATGCAGTTATTTCCAGAAGTTTATTTACATAACCGCGCAGGTCGGTATCACTGAGTTTTATTATGGGATAGATAACTAACTGTCCAGGGCCGTGATATGTAGCCAAACCGCCGCGGTCAGCGTTATAGAGTTCAATACCTTTCTCTTTAAGATGCTCTTCGGATATTTTTAGTTCTTCCAGAGTGCCTCTACGACCTATTGTTACTACCGGCGGGTGTTCTACAAAAATAAGCTGATCGCCTATTTCACCCAGCTGCCGCTGTTTGACAAGTTCCAGCTGTTTTTCATAGGCTTCACCATAAGGCACAGTCCCCCAGTCGAGGACATCAACGGCGGCTCCATATTCAAGCTGACTTCCAGACAAATGCCTTTTGAGAATTATCACCAGCTTTTTAAAATAACTTAATGGTATTAGTATAATAATTGCCAGTCCAGTTAAAATATTTCCTATGCGGCCCCGGGTCACCGGAGCAGATTTAATAACTTCTTCAAGTTCAGTTTTAGGCATTACGGATACATACTCATCTGAATCTTTATAGCTTGCGCTGTCATCTTCAAAACCATGTTGGGTAAGATACGACTCGTAATCCAGTAATCTGTCGTCCCTAAGCTCTTTCGGGTCATCCATCTTCACTATATAGAGCCAGCCGGCACTGTACGGCTCCTCGAGAGCAAGATCACGGTTCTCTTCTTTCACAAGCAGCGGATTAATGGCAACAACTTCGCCGCTTGCCGGCGCAAAGAGCGTATTGGAGGCCTTGTCCTGTTCAACGGCGGCGCCGGAATCTTCGCCCTGTTTCACCTTAGCCCCTACTTTAGGAAGAGTAAGACTTACTATACCGTGATTTTTAAATATAGAAGCAATATTATCACTCATACCGGCCAGAGCAAAACCATCGCCAAGATCCAGAACCCATTCACCTTCAAGCAGGAATTTTGCCCGGTTAGGATTAACATTCTTCGGAATTTCCGGCAGAACTACGCCTTTCTTAAATATCTTTACTTCCCTTGCCGCAAAAGAGATGATTCCGTCTTCAACTGCCTCGCCGCCTGATACCGGAGTATAATCCCTTATCAGCTCTGCAATATTGTTGGTTCTTACATCACGCTGCCTGTCAGCCTCTATTACATCAATACGCCTGAACGGAGTCTTTGAAGGAGCTTCTTTTAATACAGAAGGATCTTCCCAGGCCTCTTTTGCCAGCTTTATCAGTGTATCGCAGAAGAAATCCATCCCTTCAAGCGTAGCCGTCTCGGTAGGTTCTATCATAATAGAGTGGCTGCCGTGCTCAGGAATGACCAGCGGAAAACCTACCGTAGGCGCATATACACCGTAATCTATAAGGCCTTTTGCAAAATCAATGGAAGTTAATCCGTGTTTTTCTCCGAACCGCTCACTGGATATAACGAACTCATGCATAGCGGTCTGATCCTGTGAGTATATTACTTTGAAGAGCGGATATCCGGCCTCATCCAACGCCTCGCGCATAATCCGCTCCATCATATAATTGGCATTGAGTATGGCTGTCTCGCTCACATTGCGCATCCCCTCTTCTCCAAGAGCCATCCTGTAAGCGTTTGCCTTGATAATAACACCGTACGGGCCGAAGAAAGAACTTATTTTACCTATGGTCCCGGGATAATTATACTCATTATGATCAAGCGCATATACTCCGTTTTCCGCCTTTATCCTGGGTATCGGAAGATACTTCTCAAGCTCAGCTGTTACGGCAACAGGGCCTGCTCCAGGGCCTCCACCGCCATGTGGAGTACCGAATGTCTTATGGAGGTTGAAATGAAGTACATCCACACCTACATCTTTTACCTTTATAAGTCCCATTATGGCGTTAAAATTAGCGCCGTCCATATATACATAACCTCCGTTATCGTGGGTTATCTTCGATATTTCGGGAACATCTACTTCAAATGTACCGAGAGTATTCGGTATTGTAAGCATGCACCCTGCAAACCTGTCTTGATTGGCTTGTACCGCTTTTCTGAATTCATCCACATCCAGCATACCGTTCTTATTGGACGGTATCTCAAGTATCTCCATTCCGGCCATACTTACAGAGGCCGGATTGGTACCGTGCGAAGAGTCTGTTGTTATTATAAGATCGCGTTTTCCATTACCGGCTGCCTTATGGGCGGCTTTCATAATTTTAAGACCTGTAAATTCTCCGTGAGCTCCTGCTTCGGGCTGCAGTGTAACAGCATCCATTCCCGTAACAATGCAAAGGTACTCGGAAAACTCATGCATGAGTTTCAATGTCCCCTGCTTTGCGGAATCAGGAGTAAAGGGGTGTATCCTTGTAAAATTTTCCAGAGCAGCTATAGTCTCATGGAGTAGTGCGTTATATTTCATTGTGCAGGAACCTAAAGGATAGAGCTTGGCATCAATATCTATATTCAATTTAGCCATATCCTGCGCAAACTGGTAAATATCATGTTCAGAATACTGAGGAAGACCGAGAGGCATTGTGCGGAGAGCCTTCTCGGGAGAATACTTTATCTCATTCTTAAAGCCCTGCCGGTTACTTATTATTCTTTCACGCACATCCTCAGTAATACCGGTTATATCCATCAATGAATCTACAAGGTTATCGATATCGTTCTTTGTAACACGGTCGGTAAAACTGAAGAGCATATAATTACTGCCTTTAAAACCATTAAATTCATTAAGGTTCAGCGCGCCCAGCGAGCCGCGCTCAAGCAGCCCTTTATTTATTTCTTCCGGATCAAAAGAAGTCCTGAGAGTAACTTCGTTAAAGGATGTTCCTTTAAACGGAAGTTCAAATCCAGGCACAGCCAGAACCTGATCAAGGAAATATTCCTTTAAAGATAATGTCATGCTGTTTGCATCATGCAGCCCTTTTCTTCCACGGGCCAGCATGTAGAATGCAGCGCGTATAGCGCATAGCGCAGTGTTCGAACATATGTTAGATTTTGCCTTAAACCTTGTTATATGCTGTTCGCGTGTCTGCCTTATAAGAGCGAATGTCTCCTTGCCTTCGGTTTCGGTCCTGCCTACTATCCTGCCGGGCACCTCATCCATATTTGCCTGGGAAGTCGCCAGGAATCCCAGGTTGGGTCCGCCGCTGTTTACAGGATTTCCGAATGACTGGCCTTCTCCCACAGCTATATCCGCGCCGTACATGGCCGGCGCTTCCAGTATATCCAGTGAATGAGGATCAGTAGTGCAGCTTACGAACATGGCTCCGGCTTCATGGATCACTTCAGAGAGGCCTTTTAATCCGCCTTCTATCTGTCCTATAAAACTGGGCTGCTGTACTATTACACAGGCGACTTCATCGTTCAGCATATTCTTTAAAGCTTCTTTATCTATACCGCCTGTTTCCTTATTAAGTGGAACCTGCCTGACTTCGCAGTCAACATCCTCGGCATATGTTTCAAGCAGCCTGAGATAATTAGGATTAAGCGAATTGGCGACAAGAAATATATTTCTGTCTCCTGAAGTACTTGTTATCCGCGCACTCATAAACGCAGCCTCAGCCAGAGCGGTTGCTCCGTCATACATGGAGGCATTAGAGACTTCCATACCGGTCAACTGACATATCTGGGACTGGAAGACATAGAAGAGCCTGAGAAGACCCTGCGCCACTTCCGCCTGGTAAGGGGTATAAGGAGTATATATACCCCTAAGCGAAGTTACCCAGTCAACCACATCCGGCCAGCTGTAGTCATAACTGCCCGCTCCAAGAAAAGAGGAATATTCCTTCGGGCTGTAATTCATACCGGCAAGGCGCTTGTGGTACTCTAAATTTTTGCGGCGGCTCAAGCCAGGCGCAAGACCGAACGAAGGTTTGAAGAAATCATCTAATTTAAGGCTTGTTCCCAGCCTTACCAATGCTTTATAAGTATCGCTGAACACGCCAAGGAGTTTATCTACAGCGTCTACCCTGATATAATCCAGCATTTTCCTGATCTGCGATTCGTTGAGTGTAATATAATATTTCGCGTTCTCTTTAAATTCGCTCCTGCGGTTGTAGGTAATATTGTTTACAAACGGTTTATTTACAACTTTTGCCTTTACACGTTCTTTACCTACCTGGATCTCAACGATCTGACCCGGGTTAACATGTTCTCTATTAATATAAGCATGCCATGCTGTTGTTCCAAGGTGCTCGGAGATCGTACCGCTTGTCACCACACCTACTTCCGTATCATCTATGAACACCTTATAATCCTGATAAGCCACTCTCTTGCCTTCCAGTTCAAGTGCTGCCTGCTTAAATCCCTGAACCTTTCCTGCTTTAATATCGTTCACATGGTTTACATAGGCATCTTTCCCTATAAAATCTTCTTTTCCGGTCGCAACAGCCCAGCCGTAACCTGCCTCAAACGGAGTAATATACATGGAAGACTCAGTAATGCTTTCATCATAAGGATCTATACTCGGCCACTCATGCCCGTATAAAGGAAGGCTGGCTTCCTGACGCGCGATATCTCTTGCACCGAGCCCGGCTGCCTTGAGCCCGTACTCTCTGCCTGCTTCAATTATCTTATTCCAGAGCTCTTCAGCTATATCCTGCGGCGCAAAGATCTCAAACCCTTCTTCTCCGCTATACCCGCCGCGCTGGATAAGCATTTTTCTTCCGGAAACCTTTATCTCTTCCGCTCTGAAGTACTCCAGGGTATCAAGGTCATGATCTGTCAGCTTCTGAAGTATTTCCTCGGCATATGGACCCTGAAGACTGAAGAGGCTCACGCGCTTTTCTTTATCTTCAGCATCATAAAGATCTGTTATCCGGAGGTCTTTTTCGGATATATTTGAAAATTGTTCAGCGCGCTTCTCATTCATCCATTTTTTGATCTTTTCCCTGTTCGCGGCATTGACCACCATCTTATAATGATCTTTTAACCGATACACCAGTATATCATCGAGAGGGCGCGCCTTTTCGTCCAGAAAGAACGAGTACTGCACATCGCCTTCTTTCATCCTGCTGACATCGTTTGAAGTAAGATACTGCAGGAAAGCCTCTGTTTCTCTACCTGAGAACTCAAACACAGCCATGTGTCCGATATCCCAGATAGCGGCATTATTTCTCAGAGCCTTAACCTCGTCATTTGTATCAGTGTATCTAGAAGGCAGCCACCAGCCGCAGAACTCTGTTATACTGGCGCCGGCTTTTTTATGGAGATCTTTAAGAGGGGTGCTCAGTATTATTTCCTTACCCCAGTCTTCGGGATCCGCCTCATTAGATGAGAACAGAGTAAGTTCAGGGGCCATAAGCTGTTCTACAGTAGCGCCGGCCTTTACTGCAAGCGTCATCTCCGCTATGGCATATGGGGCTATAGGGCCTACGATTGCAGCACCCAGTATATTTGATGATTGTTTGTCAATAATAAATTTAAAAATATTCTTCTTATCAGCAGTTTCAAGATATTTAATATCTATATCCAGACCTGCTTCTTGTGCAGATTTTTCAGTTAATCCTACAGTTCCCAATTCAGGCATACTGAAAATTACACCAGGGATCTGGTTATAATTAAGGATATGCGTATCATTGCCGGCTATCGTATGGGCGGCTATAATTCCTTCTCTGGATGCCTTATGAGCAAGGAGCTGTCTTCCAGTGATATCGCCTATAGCAAAAATATTATCAGAGTATTTCCCGTTACTAAGTCTTACCTGATAGTTTTCATTTACATCAACGATTCCTTTACCTGTCAAAGAAATGTCGTTATCTTCTAACCCTTCTGTATTGAATGCCCGGCCGATTGCCATTAAGATCTTTCCTGATGGAAGATTGGAAGGGTCTATTCCATCTCCCAACTCAAACTTTATACCCTGGTTCTCCATTTTATTCTGTACGATATCGGCCATCTCCTTATCCAGAGCACCCGGACATACCTGATTCTCTTTTTCTACAACAACTACCTTACTGCCCAACTTGTTGTATATGGAGGCGAATTCCAGCCCGATTGCTCCTGCACCGATGATAGTCAACTCATTCGGAACATCTAATTCTAAAGCATCGGTACTGTCTATTATCTTTTTGTGATCTATCTCAAGTCCCGGGAAAGAAGCAGGTCTTGAACCTGTCGCAAGAATAAGATTTTCTGTCTTTATATTCTTATTACCTACTGCTATCTCAAGCTTATCGCCTGACAGTTTACTCTTCTTAAAAGAGACATCACCCCTGATTAATGTTATTCCATTAGAAGCAAGGAGGCCTTCAATTCCGCTTCCCAGCGTATTAACAATAGTCTCCATGTTTTTTCTGATTTCAGGTGCTGTCTTTTCTGATTTAACAGCTTCCAAAATTATCTTTGTCGGTATACAGCCCTTTACAAGGCATGTCCCGCCGAGCTTCTCTTTTTCTATTATAGCTACCCTCTTGCCAAGCTGCGCAGCGCGGATCGCAGAGACATATCCTCCAGGACCGGTTCCGATTACAATCACATCATATCCATCCCCGGCGACCGGAGACTTCTGTTTCTCAGGCGCCTTATGTATGGCAAACCCCAGGACAGCCTCTGCTGCCTCTCCTATAGCTTCCGGAAGAGTGGGGTGCGCGTAAACAAGATCGGCTAAATCCTCTGTTTTAAGTTCCAGATCGATAGCAAGTTTAATTGTTCTGATAAGTTCCTTTGCATGAAAACCCTTTATACGAGCACCGAGGATCTTATGGGAATCCTTATCGGCGAATATCTTTACAGAACCGTCGAGTCTCTCAAGCACCCGCGACATTCCGAGGCCCATAAACGGAAACTCGCCTGTTATGATTTTCGGATTATTTTCTGCCTCTTCTTCCATTATACCTATTGAGATATTTTCTTCAGGAAAATCTTCAGTAATTCTTGCAGGAACATCGGCAGAAATTTTTCCAGAATTTTCTATAGGAATTTCTACAGGAATATCTACAGATATTTCTCCGGGAACTATGGCATCTTTCTGCGAAATGACACGAACTTTACGGGCTTTTTTCCTGCCCAGTACGTTCAGCGTGAATACTATCCCGGCCGACACGATCACCGCTATTGCCGCTGCCAGCGGGCCGGCGCTAACCAGGAAAACAGCAGATATACCCGCTCCGATTATACCCGCGCCGGTTATCAATAATACACGGTACCTCGTCAGGAAATTCTTTTTAACAGGTTTTTCGGCTATCTTCAGTGTATCCTGCAGTATATCCCCGCCCTTCAGCAGTTCCTGCAGTTTCGCTATCCGGGACGCATCACG
>JBDRKX010000044.1:0-51091 GCA_043813605.1 Elusimicrobiota bacterium
TTTCCTTGAATTCTATAAGATTTACCACTTAAATTCAGAACTCCTGACATAGGAAACCATATTCGACGATGCAACAAAAGGCTATGTCCGAAAAGTGTCCCATTTAACCTGTCCGCTTTTTTTGCAAATTAAGTATCCATATCGTCGGCAACGAAAGCCTGATAACGAATCTAAGCGGACAAATTCTTAAGTGACTATGTCAGGAGTTCTGAAATTATTGATTTATTTTTTAAAGGAATCTGCAATATTAATCATATATTCATTTTTATATAAATGTGAGAAATCAGGATTGTCCTTGCCAAATAATAACTGCGGATTGTAAGACCCAAGACGTTGAAATTCTTCTACAAATCCCTCTTGTTGTTCATTCCAGCTATTACTACAAACTCTATTGAGAAAATGTCTTGACGATATTTTCATTTCATCTAAAGTCGGTCTTTCTTCACCTCGCAAATATGGATACAGCTGTCTATCAACTTCGGATTGACTGCACTTGTGCAATTGCTCTCCTCGAAGCAAAAAAAAGTCTTTTATTCTCGGCGCCCCTTTAAATATAAATGCATTTCGAAGCATGTTTTCATCAATTGATATGTCTCCAGAGACTAATGACTTTTCAAATTTATGTATGTCAAAAAGATGGCGTGATATAAACATGCTATAAAGTTCAGCTACATCTTCCGGTTTAGGATCTTTCGAACTTCGATAAACGAGTGCGAGGGCTTTTCCCGACCATAGCTCAAATGGGCTTGCTATTAATATCGGTAAGTCATTAAAGATATCAAAGGAACCAAGTTTATAGATACTGCTTTTTATAGGTTTGAATATTGTTGTTTTCAACAAGTAGCTTATATCTAATTTTACTGTTCCCTCACCAGCTGGAATAAAATTAGATTTATAATGGAAAGCGATACCAAGGCGATTAGACTCAATGTCAGTGGTCCTATAATAATCCATATTGATTTCTTTAGCAATTCGCATAAAAATATCTGCATGTTCTTCAATAAATTCATGGTCAAAAATTTTCCCATTATTATGAATGTAATCCAAATCGATATCTACAGACAGCCTTGGAATATCTGTTATAGCTAAGTTTATAGCAGTACCGCCAATTAAGACTAAACAATGGCGAAGTATCGGATCTTCGTAAATCATTCGTAATACTTCTTTCATATATAGAACTTGTTCTATCATATCAAGTCTAAAATTGGTTTCTGTATTAATATTCGTTACTAATTGTGGGTCTATCATTATTAAAACCGAATCTAAGGATGTTTTCTGGTACTATAATATTCCATTCTTTTATTAATTTCCCATTCTTGTCATCACGTCCTAAAAAGTAGTCGGGATTTTTGGGGATTTTATTTCTAATTTTGGAGATAACCTCATTGGGTATTTTCCACTTCTTTTCAAAAAGCTCGAGAAAAAATCCTACTCGCGCATTTAATATCGGGGATCTGAATTTATTTAAACAATTTTCTAATTTTTCCCAATTAAAATATGAAACGCCTTCAAATGATTTATAAATATGTTCAAAGCCGCCGCTATACTTAATATTATGAAGACAATCAATTAGTGTTCTTTCTATTGTCGTTGTACGAATAATACTCCCTTTATGGCTTATTTCTTTAATGAAATTATCTCTTTGAGGTAAGGTTGCATACTTGTATTCTATGTTATTATATTTTAAATCTCTAAATCTTTTTTTAGAAGAAATGTACATGATATTCATAAATGAATGCGAATGACCTAAGATCATTAACGCACTTGAGTAACAAATAATGGGTTCAACTCCTAATTTTGCAGCAATTTTAAAATGATCTGCATGAGAGGTTTTGTAATTTTGTTCCGGTTCAACAATAAAATAGATTGCTCTTCTCCCAATACCTTTTATTACCTCACTCTTTTTAGCTTCGTAAATTTTCTTATTAATACCATTTAAAGATATGTCAGGAAAATCTTTTAGAATATCTTCTTTTGTAAATACCCCTGTATTTTTGTATTTTTTATATAATTCGTTCATTTGCTTATTGCGTACGTTATGGTATTATTATAATACCATAACGTGTAAAATAAGTCAATAGCTCCGCTTCAGACAAATTGCTTGCTTAACTTTAACGTTATGGTACATAATTAGTACCATAACGCGCATAACAAGCAAATACTAGGTAATTTCCTTTCATTTGTATATTGCTCTAGATACTTTGATTTAAATCCGCTCGGATTTATCTTATTTAAGCGGAGCAAACCCCTGTTTTTGAATTCCGGAATCTTTGAATCCTAACTCTTTATTTCGAATCTGCGGAGTCTGCTGGGCGGATTTGTGGCAAACAAGCGGAGCATTTGGGTTTTGCATAGTACAGCTTCCCGAATAAACTCTGTTCATAGCATATATGTTTTTAGTTGCAAATAGTCCCTTATAATATATCTTTTCGCAAACAGAAAGACTGCTAAGTTATTCTCTCTGTGTATTCTTTTCATACAGAAAGCCGTCACACAAAGGCCGCGGCGTATGCCCGCAGGGCTGAAGCCGCCCGTTCTACGGCTGTATTTTGGCCTTAGTTTTGCGGACTGCTTCTAATGCCGGTAGATTCTCATGTAGTTCATTAAAAGTAACCAGTTCATTATATAATGGGACAGGGTTTTCCCCTGTAGCATAATTAATGGCTGTCAAGTAGTAGAGTTTATCCGCATACATTTCATCCTGTAACGAAAATTCTTTGATTTTAAGATACTTCTTTTTGGATATCTCCATCTGGTCATTAAAAGACGTATCTTCAGGCTTAAGCTCATGCGCTTTATAGAATAATTTGTATGCTTCGACATAATTCTTCTTATTAATATTTTCCATCCCCAGGGATACCATTTTATAGAGATACAGTTCTTTATTATCCTTCAATATGGAATTTAAATTAATGGTAATACTTGATTCCGGAGCAAACAAATTAAGTTTCTGGAAAAGAGTTACTGCCTTCAAAAAATCATTTGCGTCTATTTCAGCATTAATATATTCTGCCAATTTATCAATATAATCACTTCTTATATTATCAACATTATTCTTCTCATCCCCCGAAAGACTGTTATAAAGATTATTTATAAAAGAAACAGTATTTCGATCATTTGGATTAGTATCATAAGCCTTTAAATAGTTCTTATAAGCCAGCAAATTGTCATTACCGCGGTATTGGTTAGCTTTGGAAAGGTATTCATTAGATTTATTCGCAGATATCGTATTCTCATATACTTCCAGCAAGTCTTTGGCATGTTTATTGTCATTCGGTTTAAGCGGAATAGCCTTTTTCAGCAATTCGACTGCCTGATTATAATTATTCCGTTCTGCCAACTCTTTTGCGTTCCTGATATACCTGTCATATATTCGTAAAGCCTTCTTATAAACCTTCTGGAACTCGTCGGTAAATGTAACTGATACCGGCTCAACTTCTTTCTCATTGAATTTATATGAAAATCCGATATTATGGAATGATGTAAAGGACTTTAATGAATAGGCGTAATCAAATACCAGGTCACCGGCAGACAGTCCAGCGCCGAAAGATACATTATCATTATAACCGGCTCTTAGAATTACGATATTCAGCAGCTTATAATACACCCCGTATGACAAAAACACCTTTGATTCCCGGCAATTGATATCTGTAGCAAAAAGCAGCTCATCATAGGAAAGAATATTCTTGACTTTATTATACCTGGGAAACAGGGTCAGTTTGGCAGATATACCCCCTTTTATAATAAGCGGCAGCTTCTCTTTCTCGGAGACAATACGTACAGGTTTCTGCACGATATTCTTAAAATTTATACCAGTATCAATATGCAGGCCTTTTGCCAGCGGGTTACCGAAAGAAAACAGTTTCTTTGCCAGGCCTATATCCAGCCCTATGCCATAATCATTAAGATCATACATATCGTATTTCATGTAATTAATGGAACACCCGGACGAAAGTTTAAGTCTCTTGATGTAAATCGAGTAAGCGCCTGTTAAAAGAAGCCGGCTGCAGTAAGTATCCGACGGCTCATCGTCGATATGCTGCCGCACTTCGATATTATCCCTGTATAGCTGAGTACCGGTAATGGCAAATGCTGACCTGTCCAGGGCATATGAAAAACCCAGAAAATCATACCTGGCAGTATCGAATAAAAATGTGTGAGAAGCCGAAACATATGAAGCCGTAAACCTGTGCAGCAGAGCCGGATTATAGTAAACCACGCTTATATCTTCCCCGAAAGCCGTGAATGTCTCTCCGAGCCCTGAAGCTGCCACCCCTGGCCCATGATACAGGAAATGGCTGCGTATACCTGATTCAGCAGCCAGTAACGGGCAGGTAACGCAAATAATAAGCAATGTGATACGACTTATTTTATTATTAAAATGTAGCATGTCGCCTCACCATCGCTTTTATCGAGCCTGGCTATATAAGAGCCGTTATAAAGCGCTTCCCCTGAATTATCCCTGCCGTCGTATCTGAAAGAATTAGTTCCGGGCAATGCCTCTATATCTTCCTGATATACAAGATCCGCAAATTCAGAATACACATAGAACTTAACCGTCTGTATCTCACCGGATTTAAAAACAAAAGTCGTATATTCCTCTAATGGATTAAACGGATTCGGGTAATTGAAAACCTGGTTATCTTCAAGGTCAAGAGTACTAAAAGAAAAAATATTACTCATAGCTGATGCCCCATGTATATCTTCAGCTTTAACCTGCCACAAATATAGCCGGCCCGGAGTCAGATTACGTACAGTGTAGGATGGATCTATTCCGGTATAAACAGGATAGAGTATACCGGTATTCTTTGCCGCTGCCGGAGAGAGTTTATTATTCTGCGGTTCACTCAAATACAGAGTATAAATAATTCTTTCGTTATCCGGCTCATCCGCACGCCAGCAGAGGGCAATTTCCGAAGATATCGCAGTACATCCATCATAAAAATCAGGATTATCAGGATTTGTTACCATCTCAGGCATACTCGGAGCCCGAGAAAACACAGTAAAAGAGAATGTCTTATTCCAGTCAAATGAAGTATCCCATTTATCATAAACAGCTATATCGTATGAATAATTCTCAGACAGATCCGGGAAAGAAGCAATTACAGAATAAATTGCCCCTGTATCATAATTTCCTGATACATGTTCCATTATATAGGCGCAGTAAAGAGAATTATCCCTGTATATATTCAGCTTTGGATATTTATCTTTAGGCGGATCATTATCCAAATCAGAATAACGGACTTTAAATGTAATTGTCATTGTAGGAGTAGCCACATCGTAATTCAAACAATCATTTACATACCCGGATTCTCCTGTAAACGACAAGACAGGGGGATTGGACACTACTTGAAAAGTAAAATTATTATCTAATATAAACGAAGAGCCATTAACATCATATGACTCTATGTAATATGCATAATTCTTAGAATATTCACTAAAAAAAGTGGAAGTTGAATATATGGCTCCGGTAAGATAATCCCCGGACACATAATTCATTGACGAGACCCTGTAAGGCTGCCCGTCCTTCAATATATGCGCCTTCGGATACCCATTTCCCGGAGCGTCATTCTCAGTATCCACATATTTAACAGAAAACGAAAAGGAACAATTGCCGGTAGTACCCGCGCCTGGTTCTATACAATCAGCATAATAGCCTTCTGTGCCTGTAAATATCAGGGTTGTGCCTGAAATCCTCTTGAAATTATTATCGTAACTGTGTTCAAGTGTACCCGTAAAATCAATGCTCGCCGGGCTGAATGAATAATAGGCATACGAAGACGGCGTCACCGTATAAGCAGCAGTAGTAACAAAGAACTCCCAGTACCCATCCGGCCCTGTAATGCGCATATCACTCTCGGCGCCGGACAGAGTCACCGCGACACTGCCCATGGGGTCATTATTCGGATCATATACGTATCCTGATATATAACTGCGGATATCTAAAACTGACCCGTTTGACGGGGATAACGTGGATGATGAGCCGCTTACATCTTTTGCAGTAAAATCGTATGTATAAACAGCCGGGGTGAAATTACTTGTAGAAATGGAAAATACGGCCCCGGCATCATAGGGGCCGGATTCATAATTCATAGATAGTGTTTTGACTAAATTAGAATCTTTGTAAATATTAACAGCAGGATACCCGGATGAAAAATCAGGCGGGTCATTTTCATTGTCTGAATATTCTACTCTGAAAGTATATATATTACTGCTTAAAACAACTTCAGGGTCAAGACCATCATTTGTATAATTAACTTCTCCTGTCCAGTTTAATGCAGGCGCGGAATTATCTCTTGTATAATTATGCCCGGTTTGATTACTTGCAGTATTATTATAGTTCCTGCTTGGTGGTGTAAATGAATAATATGCGTGAGAACTTGGCGTAACGGTATAATTTTCTGTTCCTATGAAGAATTGATAATACCCCTCTGATCCTGTAAGATAATTGTCGATGTCATCTCCCGAGAGAACCATGCTAACGCTCGGCATTGAGCTGCCATCAATATTATACACATATCCTGACACTAAACTATAAACAGCCGGCCCGGAACCATACTTTTTATCGGCATACTCATAGTTCTTATCGTATGTTTCTATAAAATATGTATGACCATTGCCTGCGGCCGGAGTATTTGCGGAAAAGGTATAGATCGCGCCGCTTTTGAAATCTCCTGACACATAGGACATTGTAAAAGGACTACTGCTTACTTCTATGCTGTTATTTAGTATATGCAGCTTCGGATACCCATCTAAAGGCTCATTATTATTTCCGTCATAGTATTTAACTCTGTAAGTATAGGTTTGTGTAGACGTGCCTGCATCAGGCTCGATATAATCATTTATATACCCTTCTTCTCCGGTAGAAGTAAGATATGGAGGAGCATTTACAAAAGATTCATGTATTGCATAGAAAACCTCGGTATTGCTAAAAGAAGCATTAAAGGGATTCAATACAGTTATACACGTATCCACATAAGTAGAACCATTAACTTGATAATATCGGCACGGATACAGGCCGGACATAACTTCAATACCGACAAAATCATTTGTAATAATTGAATCTCCATGAATATCCGAAGAAAAACATATTGAAATTAATAAAAATAACAAAAATAAAGATATTAATCTGATAAACATAATCAATCCTTATGGATATATTGTGTTTGCATATTTATGAATCTTATCGGCTTTAAATATTGTCTTTTTGGGAAAATATGTTATCTAAAGCACTATCAGTAACTGCTAAACCTGAAACACTATGAGTGTGGGCTCCGGCCGCATCTGTTGTATCGGAATTGGACTGAGAGGATACTTAACTCGTAAAATCAGCCCATTCGCGCTATTGTAACCAGTTAACAAGCAAGTTACTCACAACCTCATTATAAATGCTAACGTATAATAGGGAGGCCTATTTTCATGTGATGTTCCCCCTCCTGTAGAATTAGTTGTTCCAGAATGTGTATGTGATGTACTTTCAGTCCCTGTCGCAAAAGTATGGGAATGACTACCTGCGGAGCTCGTATCAGCTGAAGACTCATTCCCCCAATATGTTGATCCCGTCGTTCCTCCTGCGGAATAATATGCCGCTTTAGTTGTGTATGAATGGGTATGGCTACCATTAGACGATGTAGTTCCAGAGTGTGAATGTGTATTACTTTCAGTCCCTGAAGTAAAAGGATGAGTATGTCCCGGCATCTCTGCAGTAATCAATGTATGTGCCTTTTCTCCCCCGGCATTTCCCACACTAGAGTAATCTCCATCACTTGAATTATATCCCACAATAAACCTGCCTCTTAAATCAGGAGTACCGCTTGCGCCATCGCATAATGCCCATCCATCCGGCAGATCCCCGGGATTACCTGACCACATTATAATTGCCCCCTTCGGCACCATGTAATATGTAGTACTGGCAGTTAAACACTTAAGCTGCGTATTTTCTATTGAAAGAGATGATATTTCAGACCCTATAGTTAAACCTATCGTACCGGCATTTATAGTTATGCCTTCAGATGTCCCGGCATGCAAGGCATAAGCGTTTGAAGTAACCTTCTGCCTGGGTATAAGGATACTTCCCCCGACCAGTGTCTCTATCCAGAGATCCTGCTTCCTCCAGTCCACATCAGGCTCAAGCACATGATTAAACACACCGGACGAGACAAATATAACATGGTCGTTTGATGTCCACAAAAGATTACCTCCGGAATCCGCATCATAGATATTAAACTTAAAAGTCCGGTTACCGGTCACCCCTACGTCGCTCTCCCTCAATCTCCCCTGATAATTTATTTCATTGGGAACCCCTGCAAAAACCAGACAGGGCATGAATAAAATCAAAATAAATAAAACAAATTTAGCTTTCATAGATATATCCTAAAGTTATAATCCTCCATAAATATGATAAGCCACAAAGGCCGGATTCCCAAAAAGGGAAACACACATTAGAGATTAGGTGTTTCCACGACCAGCGATTTCCATGCTTGTTTTCCCCGGAGATTGTTTATAAAATATGCTTGGTATTGTATAGATATAAAGAAAAGTTTCATACTGTAACGTTGTAACATACACTTTATATGAGCAGATTCTTTTTACATATTTGAACGGAGTACAATAAAAATGAAAAAGGAAAATTAAATATGGTCGGGAAAATTATTGCTTTTTGGTTTATTTGGTTTATTGTTTCTATAACAATAGGAAAGATATGGCCTTCATCTGTAGATGGACAGGAAAAGGTTATTCCACTTTCCTTTGGAAATGGAATTATTGGATTCATTGTAACAGTTTTATTGGTAACTGCAATTAAAGCAATAGTCTTGCATTAATAAAATATGAAGAAGCTGAAGTCTACAGAAAGAAAATGAACTTAAGAAGTACGTCTTACTCGTAAAAATGGATATCAAACAAATTAAACTCACTATCAATAATTGGGTAAAAAGTCACGATATAAAATGTAGGGTATATTTATTCGGGTCCCAGGCTAGAAGAACAGCAAAAGAAAATAGCGACTATGATATCGCACTTGAATTTCTGGATACATTTACAGAGATCGAACACACGTTGTTGTGGATAGATAATCATTCAATATGGGAAAATGAATTATCAGAGCTTTTTAAAGCAAATGTTGATTTGCAGCTTTATGCAGGTGATGAATATCCTACAATAAAAAAGGGATTAGAGGAAAAGAATATACTGCTTTTCACATAATGATGAAATCTACAGAAAGAAGTATTACTCGCTACGACTGTCTCACTCGTAACGAGATGGAGATAGTAAAAGGAAATATTTAAATGGAATACGATACATAGAATATAGGAGAAATTTTATGGAAAACAAATATTCAGTAATTTTAACAACATGTTCAAACGAGGATTGTTTAAACAAATTGATTGATTCACTGTTAGACAACAAATTGGCAGCATGTATACAGGTTGTCAATATAAGGAGTTATTATGTCTGGCAGAATAAAAAATCAACGGACAAGGAGTTACTATTATTAATAAAGACGAAATCAGATTTATTCAGTAAAGTAGAAGAATGTATAATTAAAAATCATACCTATGAGATACCGGAAATAATTCAACTGCCAATTATAAATGGATTTACAAAATATTTAAACTGGATAGACGAAGTGGCTGTATCTTGATTGATAAAACATTATTGGCTTTAATGGGCGCTGATGGATATTTTAACAAGCGCCTGTCGCCTTTTTTTGAGGTCGGTTTGCAGAATTAGTAGTCATAATATTGAATTACGAAGAAGATGAAAAAAGGACTCTCAAGAATATTGATAATATTTTTACTGCCAGGTTTATTCGGAGCAGCAAGAAGACCGATGAAATACAAAGACAATTCGATTTATTCTGAAGAAAGAAAGGCGATGGTCCAGAATCAGATCATTCACCGCGGTGTCAGCGACATTAGAGTATTAAATGTCATGGAAAAGGTGCCGCGTCATCTATTTGTTCCGGAGAATATGATAAGCAGCGCATATACTGATAATCCGCTTCCGATCGGCTATGATCAGACGATATCACAGCCGTATATTGTTGCTTTGATGACGGAGCTTCTTGAGCTTGATGGCAGTGAAAAAGTCTTGGAGATAGGAACCGGATCCGGGTATCAGGCAGCTGTCCTTGCCGAACTTGCGGATGAGGTTTATACAATAGAGATTGTCGATGAGCTTGCAGAACAGGCAGGGGCAATTCTTACTGGATTAGGATATGCCAATATCAAAGTTAAATCCGGTGATGGTTTTCTGGGTTGGCCGGAATACGCGCCGTTTGATGCCATTATAGTAACCTGCGCGCCTGAAAACATTCCTGGCCCTCTTATTAAACAGCTGGCCGAAGGAGGAAGGATAGTTATTCCGGTCGGTCCGCGGTTCCCTCATCAAGTACTTAAAGTAGCAGAAAAAATAAATGGCCGAATAATCGAAAAAGAGAACATTCCGGTTCGGTTCGTACCGATGACAGGTATAGCCGAGCAAGAGTAAGTTAGGGAGATGGAGCTTGTCAATATGACAAAAGAGGCGAATTAAGTGAACGACCATAAAGTTATTGGATTTTTTGCATTCATATCAGAACGAGAAGTGCTGTGTGATGGGGATGCGTGTGTTATAACAGGCTCGGAGAAAAAAATTAAAGAATATGCTATTAAATCCAATCTAAAAGACATAGATAAACTTACAATTAGAAAGACAAGATTTGGGGAAATTATGAGGGGATTTAGTTTGGGAGGCGCATATTGCTTTGATGAAGAAGCATATAACAGATTCTATCCTCTTGCCCGAAAGAAAGGACTGAACATAGGCCCGGAGGATTTTTCAGGGAAAACAGAAACAGGTATACAATTTGCTAGAATACAAAAGGCTCCCGGGATTAAAGGTAATGCATAAAATATCAAGAAACGACCCCTGTCCATGCGGCAGCGGGAAGAAATATAAGAAATGCTGTTTAAAGAGCACGGAATAGTTTAAATATAATTAGAAATATTCAGGAGGTTAACATGCCAAGCGTAACAATAGAAGGACCTAAAATTGAAGAGATTGAGGTAAAGAGAACGCTGGTAAAGGAAATCACAGATGCCCTTGAGAAAGCTTATAGGATACCAAGAGAAGCCTATGTTGTCCTGATTAAAGAAAACACGCCTGAGAATGTCGGCGTCGGCGGGGAGTTGATAGTAGATAAAATAAATTAGAGAATATAGGAGGATTGCTGTGGCTGAAATTTTAATCGTTTATTTTTCTAAGTCTGGAAATACCAAAGAAATGGCTGAATATGTTAAGCAGGGAGTACAAGCGGCAGATGTGTCAGTGAAATTGATGGATGTAAAGGATGCTGAACCGGATGATTTATTAATACCGGCTGGAATAATAATCGGCTCTCCCACCTATTACGGACTTCCCAGCGCTGAGATACTGAAACTGTTTGATGACAGCGTGAAATATCACGGAGGCCTGGAAGGCAAAGTCGGAGGAGCATTTTCTTCTTCTGCAAATATAGGAGGGGGAAATGAAACAACAATAATGGCTATACTTGAGGCTATGCTTATCCATGGAATGATAATTCAGGGTACATCTGAAGGTGATCACTATGGCCCGGTATCTATCGGTGCACCTGATGACAGGGCAAAGAAACAATGTATTGCTCTTGGAAAAAGAGTAGCAGAACTGACAAAGAAATTAAAATAAGTAAAGTGCATACGCTTGTAAAAAAAATACAGGAGAATAAAATGAATATATTAGAATTATGTAAATGTGCCGAGAATCCAATTTGGCCATTTGCAAAATATTACCTGTAATTAGTATTGCTGTCGTAAGTGGGGTTATAGGATTTTTATAGGAAAGAAAAAAAAGAGAAAACTGTAGAATGAAACGGATAAGCATATCAATATTATTAAGTTGCATATTGGGTATGTTCTGTGTGGTGGGAGTATCAATAAGACAGAACATAACGTTTACTGACCTGGTCCTCTGGCAGATATTTTATAACAGAATTATTCTTGGCATAGTTGTGGGGCTCAGCGGATGGATAAAGGCAAAACCTGTTATCAGGGGAGCAGTTGCAGGGCTTATTGTAAGTTTTTCTGTATATATAGGGTCAGGTTTTAGTGATCCTGTAACATTTTTTGCTGGCATCATTTACGGTGTTATTATTGATTTGGTTGCGACCAAATATGGAGAGCAATAAGCACGTAAAATATTTAATGCTGTTTCAAAAAGTCCGCATATGAAAACGGGGCCGGTGCCTAACAACGATGAAACCTGCAAAAAGAAAACTATTATATGGAGTGCGTCTCCCTCGTAACCATAAGCAGAAAGATTAGAAAAAGAAGAGTTGTAATTTGACTTTTTCAAGGCACTCTGTAAGTTTAACAATCAAATTATTATTGTTCTTTTAAAACCGGAAAAAGGCTGAAACCATTCTGCAGGCTTCAAATTACAAGCACTTATACTATTTTTCATTTCTTCATCATTTTCAATACCGTCAAATATCGGCATTGATAACATCTGAAAATCGTAATCCATAAACATTCCTTCTTGCATTACTTCAAAATAATTTCGAACTTTTTTGGCTGATTTTGTTGTAGCATCTATCAGTGATTCAAGAGTTAGTTTTAATACTTCATAAAATATCATTTCTTCTGCTACAGAATGTAATAATTCACTATTAGTTAAATTCTTTTTCAGGTCTATTTTAGAAAATATACTGTATAATTTTTCTGCTGTATCTCTGAATTTTATCAAAGTGGTTTTATCTATATTATGACTAAATTTTGCGGGTATAAATTGCGGCATATTTTTGATTCTTTCTTTTTTATCCGGATCCTGCATCTCATAAATAAACTTATCGAGTTCAGCAATAAATAAAAGGAACCCATGTTCTTTAAGTCTACTCCATAATTGTTTATTTGATAATTCAGTGAAATCATAATGTTCGTCTCTTTCAACATCAGAATACAATTCTTTTTCATCAAATTTCTTGTATACGATGTCGTTATTATCATTCATAATTATTAGCGAGAAAAATATTTATAATCTTTACTTTATAAGTTTATAAATAAAAGTCAACAAAGTAAAAGTATAAACTTTCTTTGAAGTTGTTGGGTTGATGGGAGGTTACCCTGCCTCAAGCAATAACGTAATCAAGGGTATATGTCACAAGTGCCGGAAAGCTTCTAAGAAAAAGGAAGGATAAATTTAAATTCGTCTTTAGTCAATTGTTTCTTCTTCTCTTAAAACATATTCATCGGGTCTACCATGGCAATAAAGACTTATAAGCTTACTCGTTATATCAGATGGCAGATAAATGTATTCTTCAATAGAAATAGATTCCCCTGATTTTAATTTATTTATTACCTGGTTTCTCATTTCTAAAAATCTTCCTTTTTTAATTTGCTTTTTCAAAATATTCTCAGGAACCGGGTAATCTTCCTCTATTGCTCTAATAAGATACCCCGCCGGATTATTAATTTCTGTTTTATTATCTAATTGAAAATCAAGAAAATTCATTTTCTCTTTAATTCTTTTCTCATCGTATTTTAAGGCAATATCTTCAGCTTTTTCTTTTTTTATTCCTTTCCTTAAAAGTAAAATAGCAACATCATTTATGTTGTTGTTATACTCTTTCTTGTTTAAATCACTGTTTATTATTGTGGGTTTAATTTCTTTACCAGGGGGCTTGGTAAAGTTTTGATACCCCCCTTGTAAAATTTCTTTACCAGGGGTAGAATTTCGTAAATTAAGTCTGTAATTCGTTGGCAAGTTACCTTTATCTTCACTCTTTTGTTTTATAGTTATAAGTATATTTTTTTCTACTAAACCATTTAAAGCCTTTATTAATGTGGGCTTGCTTAAACCCGTTCCATAATCCAGTATTGTTCCATCCCGTTTTATTACACCATGCATCATTTGATTAAAAGAAATATTGTCGCTGTCTTTTTTAAATCCGAATGTCCTTCGTACTACATACATTAGAGCTTTTAATTCGGCACCGGAAATATGCGCTAATAATATATCAAATACTTCGTCAGGCACCTGGGTATATCTGGGAGATATGAAGCCTTCAAAATTATTTTTAATATCAAACATTATTTGTTGTAACCAAATTGTAACTATATTAGATACAGATAGGCTAAGTTTTATGAAGCTTAATAAAGTTCAATAATGTTGAGTTATTGACGATAAGTTTAATTTATAGAGGGGTGGGTGATTGCCCCAATTTAGGATTAAGAGTCCGTTGCTCTGCCAATTGAGCTAGCGACCCACCCAAATCTGTTTTTGCCAGTATCCATTCCGGCTATATTAACCTGATATTTTCTCTTATTAATGGAACTGGCACCCTCGGGGCGATTCGAACGCCCAACCCTCTGCTTAGAAGGCAGATGCTCTATCCATTGAGCTACGAGGGTACGAATATTCTAAAAATAATAGAAAATTATACTATTAATGTCAACCGCAAAGCAATTTGCATTTTCTATGTTTTTTTTTACAATAAACAATGATATAATCTTTTTGTAAAGGAACATTTTACTAGGAAGTCAGGCAGGAAAAAAAGGAGATACTTTAATTATGCTGTCCGAACTATCAAAAAAACTGCAGCCTTCACCGACTCTTGCTATTACAGCAAAAGCCAAACAGATGAAAAAAGAAGGCATGGACATTATTGGATTCGGAGCCGGAGAACCGGATTTTGATACACCCGATTTCATAAAAAAAGCTGCCATCGAAGCCCTTAATTCCGGTGATACCAAATATACTCCGGTTACAGGGACTATGGAGCTGAAAAAAGCTATTATAGACAAATTCAGGACTGAAAACAGGCTTTCTTATTCAGCTGACCAGATAATGGTCAACTGCGGGGCAAAACATACTCTTTTTAATATTATCATGTGCACAGTACAAGCAGGTGATGAAGTGATAATACCTTCACCTTACTGGGTATCATATACGGAAATGGTACACGCAGCGGGAGCAAAACCGGTAATAGCAGACTGCATGTCAACCGGGGCCCTTAAACTTACACCCGAGATACTGGAAAACTGCATAACTCCCGATACAAAACTTCTGATCCTTAACTCACCTTCTAATCCAGCAGGAGCCTTATACTCAAAAGAAGAACTTGAAAATATTGCCGGAATAATTTCAGGTACTGAAATTAATATAATTTCCGACGAGATATATGAACATCTTATATATGATACTGAGTTCAACTCCATAGCACAGGTCTCGGCAGAAACGAAAGAAAAGACCATTATTGTCAATGGTGTATCAAAGGCATACTCTATGACCGGCTGGAGAATCGGCTATGCCGCGGGCAATTCTGAAATTATTTCTGCATGTGCAAAACTCCAGTCACATTCCACTTCTAATCCTACTTCTTTTGCACAGGCCGGTGCAATCGCCGCCTTATCATCACCGGCCAGTCCTGCAGAGAGAGGGAAAATGGTAGAGGAATTCAGGAAAAGAAGGGATTTTATCTATAAGGAACTCAGTTCCATACCGCGTATTACCGTCAACAAACCGGAAGGCGCTTTTTATATATTCCCTTACATCGGTGAATATTTTTCCAATGATATAGATTCGTCATTCAGCTTTGCAGAAAAAATACTTGAAAAAAAACTGGTTGCCCTGGTACCCGGTGAAGGTTTTGGCGCGCCCGGATATATAAGGCTCTCATATGCTTCTTCAATAGAAGAACTATCCAAAGGATTGGCCAGAATAAAAGAATACCTGGAAGAGATCAGGCCTTTCTGACCGGCAAACCGTGTTCGGCCAGATAGTCCTTGGCCTGTGCTATGGTATAGTTCCCGTAATGGAAAATTGAAGCGGCAAGTACTGCATCTGCTTTTCCATTCTTCAAAACATCCACCAGATGATCAAGGTTCCCTGCACCACCGGACGCTATTACAGGAATGTTTACTTTTTCAGAAACGGCACGGGTAAGTTCTACATCATATCCGTCCAGAGTTCCGTCTGCATCCATACTCGTAAGGAGTATCTCTCCGGCGCCCAAAGATTCCGCTCTTGAAGCCCATTCCAGGACATCTATTCCTGTATTTTTTCTGCCGCCGTAAGTAACAACCTGCCAATCCGGTTTTTTTGAAATCCTCTTTGCATCAATAGCGCATACAATACATTGGGTGCCAAAAGCTTCTGCAGCTTCTTTTATAAGCTCAGGGGATTCAACCGCTCCGGTATTTATCGAAACTTTATCCGCTCCTGCTTTAAGGAGCATGGAAATATCATACAGCTCCCTTATACCGCCGCCTACCGTCAGCGGTATAAAAACAAGGCTGGCCGTCTTGCGGACAATCTCGAACTGTGTCTCTCTGTTTTCATGAGACGCAGTTATGTCGAGGAAGACTAATTCATCTGCTTCCTGTTCACTGTATTTTTCAGCTACTTCTACAGGATCGCCTGCGTCTTTGAGATCTATAAACTCGATCCCCTTCACTACACGGCCGTCTTTCACATCAAGACACGGTATAATTCTTTTAGCCAGCATATTCTATAAAATTCTTTAATAATCTGAGTCCTGTACTACTGCTCTTTTCAGGATGGAACTGAACACCCCAGATATTTCCCTTCCGCACTGCAGATACAAAATTCATCCCGTAATCCGTCCTTGCAGCAATATTATCTGAGTTTACAACTGAAGCATAATAGGAATGGTCAAAATAAAAATATGAATTCTCGGTTATTGTTCCGGACATAGCGCCGGATTCAGAAAAGCTCACCTGATTCCATCCCATATGCGGTATTTTCACATCAGTCGGAAATTTTTCTACAGTGCCTTCTATGATCCCGAAACCCTTGGTCCTGCCGTGTTCATAACTCTCATCGAACAGGATCTGCATTCCGAGACAGATCCCCAGATATGGTCTGTCAGAAAGAAGGTACTGAAGTAATACTTCTTTAAAACCCAGATCATTTATATTATTCATTGCCTTTCTGAATGCCCCTACTCCGGGCAGTACTAAGGCATCCGCTTCTTCTATATCGCCGGGCTTTGAGCTTATCTGTACAGCCGCCCCGGCTTTTTCCAGAGCCCTGCTTACACTCATTATATTTCCAAGTCCGTAATCTATTACAACTATCACAATTCTATATCCTGCAATACTATTTCACTATTCAAATACGTATATCAGATAAAATTTGATATTTCAAATGTATTTATCTATCATATGTTTATCATGATGGAGAAACTAAGAGAACATATGAAAAAAATTATGTGGTTTATAGCAGCCATATTCATCGGAGGTATATTCTTCTGGTACGGCCGGGTCAGAACTATCACTGATGCTGTAGCCAATATTAACAACTCCAAGATAAAAGTCGGGGATTACCATAAACGTGTAACACAACAGTTGAGAAGGACCCGTGAAGAATCAGAAGATGAACTGACTGATGAACATATCATGCAGATACGCAGGAAGATATTAAGTGCAATGATAACCGAAGAAGTCCTTTACCAGGAATCAAAAAGGATCGGAATAATAGTAACCGATGAAGAAGTAGTGAACACTATCCATAACCTGCCGCAGTTTCAGCAAGACAGTAAATTTAATTTTAATCTATATGCACAGACTTTAAAGTATTCGATGAACAGCGAACCGGATGATTTTGAACTGCTTATACGCAGAGACATCTCCAATCGCAAACTTGAGAGGCTGGTTATTAATTCTACTAAAGTCACTCCGGCAGAACTCAGTCTGTATTACTCGACTAAATACGGTGACATGACTGGTTTTAAAGACAAGAACGCTGAGGTTATGAATGAAATCCTCCAAAGCAAAAGAACCGAACTTTATAAAAACTGGATGAATACACTTCAGCAAAACACCAAGATCAAAGTAAATACCGAATTGGCCGGGCTTACAGCAAAAAAATAACTACGGCAGTTTTGTCCGCTATTCTATAAAGATTCCCACTATTCAGTTTGAGATTTTATCTTTTTTAATTCAGAGGGCCTTTTAATAACCGATACATTGGGTTTTGGAAATTCCGGTCTTTTTGGAACTATTGACTTTGTCATTTCCGACTCTACTTTTGGTAGTTTATATACAGGGACCCTGGGAACCGGCGGAGACGGAATTACAGGCAGTTTCGGTGGAGCCTCAAAATTACGAACAATCCTTTTTGCATCATTTAGAGTCAGTTCGCCCGGGCTCTGCATCCGTTTTTTTACACCATCTATTATTGTAGGTACGAATTTTATATACAGAAAAACACAGACCAGCACAATAATAGCTATTATCGTAATGCTTTTCTTTGACATAACATCTCCTTCAAACTCGATAAGTCCCGTAGCAATTATGGATAATTTGTCTCATAGTTAACCGTAAACCAGCTTATTAGACCAGCCTGAATATAGAGTGGCTGGACTCTGTATTATGTAATACTGGATTATATCCTGAAAATCTGTTATTTTGTTACTGTTGCTTCTTTTTGTTTTTTCTGTTCTATTTTCTGCTGTATCTTTTTTTTCCTCAGAACATGCTGTATCGTTTTTCCAGTATTTTTCATGCGCGTTATTTTAGAAGCAGTCTTTGATGTCACGGACCATTCCAGCTTGACAAAAATATACTTAGTAAGCCCGACAAGAATGAGTACTATCGATAAAATGACCGCTATAGAATTCTTTTTCTTATCAGCAATCGATAAACTCATAATAAAACCTAAAACGCCTAGAGCAATTATTATCCAGGACAGGATAATATTCGTATTAACCATAGCCCCTTGTGAAAACATAGAACCTCCTCCAGCCATATATATTTATTTGGCTGATTCAATAAATATTATACAAATACATTGAATTTTAGCAATTTATTACCTTTTATTACACTGCTGTATCTCTGCAAGGAGTGCCTTTACTGTCTTCAATGGGAATCCTACTACATTCGTATAACTGCCTCTGATCCACTCGAAATATTCGTCCGCCATACCCTGTATTGCATAAGCGCCCGCTTTGTCAAGATTTAAATTTTTAAGCCCTCTTATTTCAACATCAGAAAGAGTTTTCATCTTCAGACTGGTCGTTTCTGTTTTTTGGAGCTGCCGCCCATTAATAAGATTAATCACTGCTACTGCTGTATGAACTTTCTGCACTTTTCCGCTCAGTAAACGAAGCATTTTCTCCGCATCATCCACATCCTCAGGCTTACCGAATATATGTCCCCCACTCTCAACAACTGTATCAGCTGATATCACACATCCCGGCGGCGAAAGGTGACAGGCTACAGCTTCCAGCTTTTTTTCTGCCTGTCTAAGTGCATATAAAGCGGGAATTTCTCCATCCTGAGGTTTATCCTCTTCAACATCCGGGACAATAATAATAACAGGCAATCCTGCTTTCATCATCATTTCACGTCTTCTTGGAGAACCGGATGCCAGATATATCTTATTATCTGCGAACTCTGCTAACTTCGGTACAATTTTTACTGCCAGATATCCATTAATCAGGCCGGCAGCAACAGATGAAACCATTATCAACGGTAAAATAGCCGATATCCCTGGATGTCTTATGAAAAGCAGCATTACAACAGACAACTGCGTAACACTATGAATTACTGCACCGACCACACTAACTCCAACCGGGCTCAATTTTCCCAATGGACGGTAGATTAAAGCCATGAAAAGAGCGGACACTACGGCTCCGCTGATACTAAGATAAAACGCTGGAGAAAACAGCGTCCCCAGCAAAATAGAGCTGACAAATACTCTTCCGACTGCCAGGGAAACAGCAAAGCTTCTCCCCATTGTAATAAGAGCTATCAGTGTAATCATATTGGCAAGACCCAGTTTCATCCAGGGTAAAGGCATAGGGATAAAACTCTCCGCTATGTTCAATGCTGAAGCTGAAGCCGTAAAAACAGCCAGACAGGCTATCCCATTCATCCTATTCTTCATCATGAATCATGTCCCGAAAGTAAAGAGGTATCCGTTCTTATGGCTCCAGTAGGACATTTTCTCATACACACGAGACAACTGTTACATTTATCCTTGTCAATAACAGGTAACCCTCTGTCATCAATTGCAATTGCTCTCAGCAGACAGGCATCCATACAGACATAACATTTGACACATCCCTCTCTGCAGATCTTTTTTACCACGGAAGACTCCATTGAAGTACTGCATGCTACAAAAATTTTGTCGGGCTTTTCCACCATTATTATCAGATCTAGAGGGCATACTTCGACGCAGATACCACATCCAATGCATTTCTCAGCGTTAATACTTAAGTCTTTTTCGATCGCGCCATGGGTACATGATTTCAGACAGCTATACAGTCCCAGACAACTTTGCGGACAGACCTGACTTCTGCCGAAAAAATTAAACGCGATATTACAATCCCGGAGATTAAGGTACCTGAGACTGTTCATATCGTTCCTCCCGCACAGAACTCTTGCTTTTTTTCTACTTTTAGCCGGTCCTGCGCAGATGTCAGGCGATAACGGTATATAGAAAAAAGCAGCCAGCAGAGCTAATACTATTATATATACCATCCTAACGCATCCCTGATATCAATAGCGACAGTAATCCCAAAATCAGAAGAACCATGGGTTCGGCCCGAAAAAACACAGCAGTTCTTCTTGTTTCTGTTCTGCGTACTACTGCATGTACTGCCAGAAGAAGCAGAATAAAGCCTGTCCCGCAAGCCGCATGCATCAAAAGATACCCGAAAAAATCTGACAGACCGGTTCTGTTTGCTATAACCATTATACCGCAAACGGCCGTATTATAATAAAGAATCGAATGCCGGTTTTTTATCAACCCGAATATTCTTCCGGCTATCGTACCCGAAAAAAAAGTTATCACGGGAAGTGCAAGAAACCTGATGGAATATGAATAATACGGTACAAGTAAATAATTCATTATCCCTGCTATAATAATAGTCACAAACACACCTATACCGGCCAGCAAAACCATGCCTGTGTTTTTTTCGCCTTTAATAGTATTCATTACCGCCCCTACTCCAAGAAAATTAATTATTACCAGATCGAATACTATGTTCAAATTCATTTTTCAGTCCTAAAATAGATCTTTGCTGCAGCAATGATCATAGCGGCAGCAATAAATGCATATCCCGGATCAGGCGGCAGAAAGAACCTGATAATACCCATTATCATTGCAACAATCCCAAATCCGGCTGCTGCTCCGATACCCCATTCGAGAGAAAGTATTTTTGTGTAATTAGCTGTTCCGCGGCTTACAGTATAACCAAAAGAAAGAACCATCAAGATAAGTGCCGTGTCTGCCTGAGGATGACACGTTAATTTCGAAGCCAGCTTGGCAGCGGCACCGGCTGCAGTAAGCGTTAGCAACGCAGTTTCACCTGCGTAAAAAAACCTTCCGGCAAATGACGCAATAACGGTAACAACAAGGAATGAACAGAGCGCTGCCAGCGCGATAAACAGTGTATCCTCAAGACTACCGGTCATTATGAGTATAGCAGAGCATATCCCCGCCCCCGATGCTGTTACTGTCTCAATTCCCGCTATAAGCTTTTTTTCTCGCATTTTCAATAGCCTCCAGTAATCCATGACTTGATTCAGTAGCTCCTGATACAGCATCCACCGACGTATCCTGTCTCCTGAGGACTTCCCGGATTACCGTATCTCGGGCAATAATCCAGTAGTTCCTTATCTCGGAACTGTCCAAAATGTTTATTTCAGTCATAATGATCTCACCTTGGGAATTCTTTTCATATACAATTTCCACACTGATCTTATCAACAAAACCTTTTCCTGTACCGGTATATCTGCCGGTGTTTATAATATACTCTTCCGATTGGAGTATCTCCTTTACATTTTCTTCATCTTTAATGTGCCTGTCTGCCAGCATCATCATTTTTCCCGCCAGTATGATCAGCAGGATAACCATTATCTCTCTTAACCATAACTGTCCAGGTGTCTTTACAGGATATTGTTTTTTTAACCGATCAGACATCACAAAAGATCCATCAGAGGACTAAGTGCACAAGTAAGTATGTATCCCCATATTCCAAAAATCCAGATCATAGTACCAGCCAGCATGCCGAACAAGATCCGCGCCCTGTTTCCACCGGGAATTATTCCGGGATAACAGGAAAAAACAAGTCCGGTAAGCGCCATTAAAACGGTCTTCGTACTTGTTAATTCTCCTCCTAAAAATATACCTGCGGCAAAAATACATACATATCCTGCAAGGATATACACAGATATTCTTCTTCTGAAAAGCATAAACAATCCACCGAAAAGCACAGGGAAAATATTAGCAATGTTATAGCTGATAGTCCCGCTGTTACCGATCGTTGCAATTATAAGCCATGCGATCGCAAAAGCCGGAAAAACAGTCGCACCGGACGCTCCCACCATAAAATACTCTGCGATCTGCGCGCCGGATGCCGCAATTATTACTGTTATTAATGAACATCCGGACGGCAGTATTACTGTTAACATCATGCTCCACAGGACATACTTGGGGAACATATACATTAAGCGTATACTTCCTTTTTGCAGCCTGATAATGATTGTTCCTATAAGCGCAAAAGACGATATAAGGACAACAGCATATAAACCTTTTTCTATATCCACCAGTATAGATGCAATAAACACAGGCAGCATTCCGGCTATCATATCATACCATAGTCCCGAAATACCGTGCCTTGAATGCACAAAAGGAGCCATCGACAGTAATGTTGGCTTTATTTTTTCCATCCGGGGCAGAAAAAGCCGCATAATCCGCAGCCGATACAGCCATCTACTTCATAAAACGGGATTATTCCCCTGTCACTGTCAAGTACAATCTTTGAATGACATGTTCTCAAATGCACCGGGCATACTTCCCTGCATCTTGAACAACCTGAACAATCCGTTATTTCCATATCGGTGTTTTTCATTACAAAAATCTGCAAACATCCTTCCAGTTTTTGAACAGCCGGATCTGCGACAGCGCGGCCCCTGAGCGGATCTCCCATAATTATGATCCCGCCAGAATCTATACCGGCCTGATCAAGCACCGTATCTATAGTGGCTTCTCCTGAAATACTTATCACGACTCTCTCCCCTTCTGAAGAAACAACCATAACAGGCATCCCCTCATTTTTCTCATGACCCTCAACTGCAAGATATACCTTCAACAGATCTTCAACCGGTGTTATCACTATACCGTCTTTGCCCGGATAATAATCATCAGGATTCTCAAAATAACCTGTTTTAGAGCAGAATGTTTCAAGCAATCCCAAAGGATAATTATCATTTAGTATCCGCATGTCTATATTGGGTGCTTTTCTTACGTATTTTCCAGCTGCTTCTACTATACTAATATCATTTTTCGGCACAACAAGTTCTGCCCCATCAGATGCAACTGCTTTGCTCATGATCTTGATCCCCTTTATTATCTCTTCCGTATACGTTTTTATCAGGTAGTATCTATATTTTGTGAATGGGGATACACACAGTCCGTTTGCAACAAGTCTTTTACAGCCTTCTTTTTCTATCGTCTCCAGCTGCTCTGCACTGTAAATGCCTGATCCGATGATCTTTTCCCGCAATCCCCCCCTGTCCATAGTGTAGTATGCTTTATCAAAGTTCTTAGTCAGACTTTGAGGTGTGTCGATTTCTCTGACATCCTGCAGACTACCCGTGATCCTGTATCTGCCTCTTAGAGTCATCATTGTTCAGAGTCCCGCAATAACTTCAGCAGTATTCGAATGGATCAACACCGTATCTTCTATGTTTTTTGCATAACCTCCAGCGAGAACAACCGCTACAGGAATATCTCCGGCTTCAGTTTTTATTATAACATCCCTTTTTTTAAGATCGTCCATAGAAAGAGAAATTCCGCCTAACTGATCATCAGTATAAGTATCACTTCCTGCAACATAAATAATGATCTCAGGATCAAATATCTTTTTTATCCTTCTTATGCCTTCTGTAAGCAACCTGTTATATTCTTCTCCGGTAGTAAGATCTTCCAATCCTATATCCAGATCCGATTTCTCTTTGTAAAAAGGGTAATTATTCTGCTGGTGTATTGAAAACGTGAATACTTTTTCTTCTTTTTCAAAAATCTTTGCCGTTCCGTTACCCTGATGAAGATCACAATCGATGATAAGCACTTTCTTCCCGGAATCCGCCATTACTGCTGCCGCTACTGCTATATCATTAAAAATACAAAAGCCTTCCCCGTGATCCGGATACGCATGATGGAAACCGCCTCCCAGATGTATGCAATTTCCTGATCTTATTGCTTCCTGGCAGGCTAATATGGTCCCTCCGCAGCAGAGTAATGCCGCTTTAGCCAGTTCCCTGGAGTATGGCAGTTCAAGTCTTATCTCATCGGCGTACGAGAGCGTCCCATTTTCGATATCTCCTACATAATCTTCGGTATGGATTCTGAGTATCTCTTTTTTTTCTACCAAACGAGGCTCGATAAAGGTCTCTCCAGGCAGGTTATATTTATTCATAAGGTGATCTTTGATCAGGCGATACTTGGCTGTAGGAAATACATGTGTACCTATATCAACTTCGTACAATGGTGAATATATTATTTTAACAGGATGTATCAACTACCAGTTGTATCTGACTTTTCCGCCAAATGTAATACCCATGAGGCTTCCGCTTGTTCCGCCCGCAGTTGTTACAAAAGGTTTCAGACCAATGAACCAGTTCCATTTTTCACTCATTGGGAAGACCTGAACCCCCACAAGTCCCTGGAATCCTATTGCAGTAGTTGAAGGAGATTTTACTATTTCTCCTTTTGCTGAATCTACATTTGCCCTGTAATCGCCCAGCGGTTCTTCCTTATAGAACACATGATACAGACCGAGTCCTCCACCCACATAGAAACTGCTGTATACTTTGTAAAGGAAATTAACAGTCATGGGAATAACACTTATTCTTATCTTAACATCCTGTTCCGCACCTGCAAGCAGATCGTCATAAAGATCCATCTCTTCATCATCAAAAAAATCAGGATCTATATCCGATTTGGGATAGTTGATCGTTATCTCTGATCCATAAAAATAACCCATGCCGATTTCCATGGTTTTCTGGCCTATCGTTTTTACACCGGTCACCATCAATCCGGGGCCCATTATCTTACCGCTCTTGCCGCCTTTACCGTATGCCAATCCCAGTTCTCCTCCAAGTTCCCAGTCTTTCCATTCAGCTGACTGACAGTTCCCGATAAGAAAGGCTGCCGCAATAAACGATAAAATAATTATTTTTCTTCCCTTCGCCGATCTAAATGTTTTTTCTATTATATTCATGGTTATTCTACACAGAGCAGATACTCGAGTATCGCCTCCTGAATATGCATCCGGTTTTCAGCCTGGTCAAAAACATATGAATTCATACCATCAATAACATCATCGGTAATTTCTTCACCTCGGTGCGCAGGCAGGCAATGCAATACCATTACATCCGGTTTGGCATTTCCCAACAATTTATTATTGACCTGATATTGTGCAAAACTATGCTTCTCGGATGACTTTGCGTCATCATCGCCCATACTTACCCACACATCCGTATATACCACATCCGCCGATTTTACGGCATCAACAGGATCTTCTGTTATCCTGATTGCACTGTTTTTTTCGCGCATCAATTCGACTATGGAACTATCCGGCCGGTATGCATCGGGGCAGGCTACAACAAGCTCAAAACCGAATATGCCGGCAGCATTTATAAGCGAATGGCACACATTGTTGCCATCACCGATATAAGCCACTTTGATATTTTCATATTCCATGCCTTTCACTTCTGTTATGGACATCATGTCTCCAAGAGCCTGACAAGGATGCAGAAGATCTGTTAATCCGTTGATCACAGGCACCGTTGCCGCTTCGGCAAGGTCAAGCACATCCCGATGAGAATATGTCCTTATCATTATACAGTCGACATACCTTGAAAGCGTTTTTGCCGTATCACCTATCGTTTCTCCTCTTGATAACTGCAGGCTTTCTGCTCCCAGGTATATTGCTTCCCCTCCCAGTTTTTGTATCGCTCTTTGAAAGGAGACATTAGTCCTTGTAGATGCTTTGGTAAATATCATTGCAAGTGCCTTACCGCTGCAGTCCTTCGGCGAAACTCCGCCTTTAAATTCTACTCCCCTTTTAATAATTTTCAGAAGAGTATCTTTATCATAATCCCTGAGATCTATAAAATTGTGTTTATTCATTATCACCACCCTTTAATACAGCATCTACATCTTTTAATCCATTACCCGTGATAAGACATACTACAGGCTCGCCGTTATCTTCCACAAGTCCGGCAGATGAAGCTTTTATCAAACCTGCCACACTGGCAGCACCGGCAGGTTCAGCAAAGATTCCGCTCACTGCCGCAATACGGTAAATGGCATTAATTATCTCGCTATCGGATACACGCACGCATTCTCCTTTTGTTTCGATAACCGCCCTTACTGCAGCGAGTCCGTCTCTGGGCCTGTCTACAGAAATAGAATCCGCTCTTGTCATTGATTTGACTGTTTCTACTTGTATAGAGGTTTTATCATATCCGGCATCTCTGACCTTTTCCACGGTCTTTGTTACGGCATCGGAATTAGAGCTCTGCACTGCAATCAGTCTGGGGAACTGTTCAATCATGCCAAGCGCTTCCAAGTCTCTAAAACCTTTCCATACGCCGCTTATTATATTACCGTCACCTACAGGGACAAATACAGTTCCGGGAGCTTTATATCCAAGCTGCTCCCATATTTCAAAAGCAACCGACTTCTTTCCTTCTCTTGTGAACGGATTATATCCTGTACATCTGTTAAAATAATCATTATCATTAGAATCCCTCACGCACATGTCGTAGGCACCGTCATAATTGGAATCTACTATGCGCACATCGGCTCCGTACACTTTCAGCTGTGCTATCTTGGCCTTTGGAGCGGTACTCGGCACATATATGATAACTTTAACTCCGCAGGCTGCTCCCATACACGCCCAGGAACACCCTGCATTACCTGTAGAAGCACAGGTTGTCATATCCAGCCCCTTCTCACGGGCAACTGCCATCACGACGGCACCGGCCCTGTCTTTAAACGAGCCTGAAGGCTGTCTCGTATCATCCTTGAGAAAAACAGTACCGAAACCCGTTTCTTTTTCCAACTCGGGTATCTCGTAGAGCGGAGTAACCGCCATATCCAGATTAGGTATATATTTTCTATCGGAAAACGGATACAGTGCATCATATCTCCAGATCGTTTTTTCCTTGTCTTTTTCCAGATTTGCGACAGAAAAAACACCGGAAATACTGCTGTAATCGTACAGGGCATCTATATTCTCAGAGCAAGCGCTGCACACATACCCACCGTAATCAGGTGCGAACTGCTTACCACATTTCAGACATTCAAAACCCGTAAGATAATTCACCATATTCTCATTTAACTATAGACGTACCGCTCTTTCCTTCTAACGCTTCCTCCAGCCTGGAAGGTGCGGTTATTATAGCCCTTTTCCCTCCGTTCTCCAGGAACTTTATTACTGCTTCGATTTTAGGAAGCATACTGCCGGGTGCAAAATGCCCCGCTTCCTTGTACCTGATAGCTTCTTCAAGAGTCATAGAATCAAGTTCTTTCTGATCCTTTTTGCCGAAATTGAGACATACTTTTTCTACGGCTGTGGTTATTATAAACAGATCTGCCGCTATATCATTAGCGAGAAGAGCAGAAGCATTATCTTTGTCTATAACAGCTTCTATTCCTGCATATCTCCCGTCTTCCCGCATATATACGGGAATTCCGCCACCGCCAACCGCTATGACGACAAAACCACTTTTGAGCAACGCTTTTATCGCATTCTCTTCTATGATCTCGATGGGTGCAGGAGAAGCAACTACCCTCCGGTAGCCCCTGCCGGCATCTTCAACTATATCCCAGCCCTGTTCTTCTTTCTTCTCTTCTGCTTCATCTTGAGTCATAAAAGGCCCTATCGGTTTTGTAGGTTTTTTAAATGCAGGGTCATCCTTATCTACTCTTACCCTTGTTACAACTGTAACCGCTTCTTTGTCGATGTTCCTTTTAAGGAACTCGTTCTCCAGTACCTGCTGGAAAATATAGCCTATCGCACCCTGTGTATCAGCACCGCATGAATCGAGCGGAACAGTATGAAGGCCGGCCTTTTTAGCTATTTCAGCCCGCAAAAGTATAAATCCCACCTGCGGCCCATTACCGTGAGTTATAACTACATCCCAGCCTTTACTGATTATACTAGTTATATGTCTCATTGTTTCCACCGCAGCCGAATACTGGTCAGGCACACTGCGGTGATCCTTATCTTTTATGAGGGAATTTCCCCCTACCGCTATTACTGCTAAAGGCATCTTACACCTCTCTTTTATTCTCCCATAGTCAGCGCCATGACAGCCTTCTGTACATGAAGCCTGTTTTCTGCAATATCTATGATTATAGAACGCTTTCCGGAAGCAACCTCATCTGATACTTCATGCCCCCTGTCAACAGGCATGGGATGGGAAAAAAACGCATTATTGGAACGCTTCATCTTCTCTTCGTCACAGATCCAATCAGTGAACCTAAGGGCTTTTTCCACTTCTTCCGCTTTATGTAATTCTCCGCCGCTGTAAGCCTCTTTGCTCATCCAGTTCCTGGAGTATACTACATCAGCTCCGTCGTATGCCTCAAAAGGGTCATTTGTAGTACTGAATTCTGCACCGGTCTCGGAACAGTTTTTCTTAGTCCATTCCATAACCTCTTCATCAAGCTCGTAGCCTTCGGGGTAAGCTATCTTTATATTCATACCCATCCTGGAACATATGAGCATACTCTCCTGAACGGAACAGTAGGACCTTGCAAGGGCGCCATGCCCCCATACATGCAATATCGTCTTACCCTTCAGGTCCTTTCCCGCGTGTTTCCTGTATCCCATAACATCTGCCAGCCCCTGGCAGGGATGAAATTTATCATGAGCCATACTTATCACAGGTATATCGCTGTATTCAGCGTACTCCCTTATAAGTGCATCGCCTTCACCGTATGCTCCTATCTTGTCTTCCAGTATTCTTATGCCTAGTCCACAACCGTATCTTGACATAACATTTGCCGCATCTTCTATTGTCTCTCCGGCACTCTTTGCAGTCTTAAGCCGCATTGACTTGGGTTCAAGGAAAAGAGCATGTCCTCCAAGTTCAGTAGCTGCTATTTCAAACGACTGTCTGGTACGTACCGATGGATTATAGAAAAACATCAGGAAACTGCGGTTATGAAGTATGCCGGAGAACTCGGGAGAATACCGCTTTTCCTGCATTTCCTCAGCAAGTTCAAGCACTTCTTTTAATTCATCAAGAGACCACTCCTGCGTGGTTATTAGATCCCGCCCCTTAAGCCTGCATTTATTTTCCATTTCTCATTCCTCCTGCTCTGATAAACATTAAAGGCGGCCGCCCATCAACAACGCCATTATAGCTTTATGCGCATGCAGCCTGTTTTCCGCTTCGTCGATAACTACAGATTGCGGGCCGTCTATCACATCATCTGTGACTTCCTGGCTTCTATCCGCAGGCAGACAATGCATATACACACCATTTTTGTCTATCATATCCATCTGTTTCTGTGTAGTCATCCAGCCTTTAGCCAGTTCATTGACTCTGGTAGCTTCTGTATGATCCTGATCTTTGATCTTTTTTCCGGTTTCCGGATCAAAATAATTGAAACATGTATGCGCGCCCCATGCTTTAGGATAAACTACATGGGCCCCCTCAAAACCCTTGTCAAAATCATTTATTATTTTAAATGATCCACAATACTGATCAGCATTTTGTTTACACTTTTCAATTATATCCGGATCAAGATCATATCCCTCCGGATGAGCAAGAGTAACATCCATGCCCATCAGTGTAGCTGCCAGTATAACACTCTGGGGTACAGCTCTCGGTTTTTCAATAGATCCCGAATAAGCGAACGACATTGTAAGTTTCAGTCCCTTAAAAGTACCGAATTTTTCTTTTATTGTCATCAGATCAGCTAATGCCTGACATGGATGATATTTATCACATTCCATATTTATAATGGGACAGGATGCATATTCCGCGAACTCCTGCATGGTAGCGTGCGCGAATCCGTAATTCCATCCGGCCGGAGGACCGTACATCCTTATTGCAATAGCATCACCGACACGGCTCAGCATTCTTGCCACATCAGAGATTCTTTCAGTCTGATAAGGAATATCATAGCCTTTTCTGGCGGGAGTATATGTCTTTCCCGGCTCCAGAGAACTGTGGTATCCGCCCAGCTGCTGTATACCTGCATCAAAAGTACTTCTTGTACGCAAAGATTGATTAAAAAACATTGTAAACAAAGTCTTTCCTTTAAGGATACCGGCAGTGTCTTCACCCATCTGAAAGCGCCGTTTTAATTCAAAACCGACATCCATCAGAGTTTCCCATTCTTCCTTTGAGTAACTAAATTCAGGATCTAGCCAATCTCTTCCCAAAAAACCGTTTGTCTTCATTCTCTTCCTCCTCTCAAACAGAACAATACATTTCAGATTTTATTAGAAACACGCATTTATGTCAAAGTATTATTTTGCAGCTTTTTCTTCATTCTCTATCCTGAACTCGCGCATTGCTGTGTAAGATACTTCTCCCCACCAGTTTTCAACCCGGCACCTCAGCCTGTAGCCGCCAGGCGGAAGCTTGCTGTAATCAAAAACGATATCATACGGCGGCCGGGTTACCGGCCAACCTGTATCTTTCCACTCACTGCCGTCGAATATCTGTACCCATACTTCCATAATCCGGCGGCCTGTCACGGATGTTCTGACAAGATATCTTTGAGGCCTTACCGGGTGTTGTTCGAAAGCAGTGATATCTATATCCGGACGCGGCGGATTTTTTCCAACAAGTTTTATTGCAATAGCCGGCTCAAAATACTTAATATTCCTTATTTCATCCTCTTTTTCTCCTTTAACAAGGTATGAGTTAGTGTTTTTATTTGAACCAAGTCCTCCTGCAAGAACAGGAGCAACATCTGATGCATCAAGTCCCTCGTCATCGCTCCATACATGTACATAATTCGGTTTATCTGTAATAAGCATACTTTTGTCAACTTTTACCCAGAACCAGCGGCTGTCAGATATACCTTCAACCGCACTCATCCCAGATCCTTCCAGAGGTATATTATCAGTCATAACCAGCAGTTTACTTACGGTTGGTTTTTGTCCGGGCGAATCAGATATTCCTATAAGTATCCGGTAAGGACCTGTATCGGGATTCTGTTTACCGGTACGTTTTGTCTTTATTTCTCTTATCTGCTCGGCAGTTAAAGCACGACCCAGTTTAGCCCCCAGGTAGACACCGGCATACCAGTTATCTGTTACAGGCGGAAGTTCTGACACCCACCTGTGTTTATATCCGACAAACCAGTTTCCGTCCCAGCCGCCGTTTGCAAAAAGCGTATATTCTCCGGGTGTAGGCAACTCTGCTATAAATTTTACCTCCTCTCCATTTTCCGCAGCCGAGAGGTGCCATAAAACAAGAACTAAAGATATAACCGCCGTTGCAATTTTCAATCTACTATTCATTACTGTCTTTTATCCCGGCTATATACTGCGGTAATCGAGAAAAAAATGAAGTTGCCTGTATTACCGATCGTATTTCTATCCTTTCTCCGGCAGAATGTGCATCAGTCTCTACGCCCGGGCCGAAACCGATAGTCGGTATCCCGAGTACTCCTGCGGAAAAAGAACCGTTAGTACAGAAATTCCACACCATTACCTCGGCTTCTCCCAGCTCTTTCTGAAGACATTCTTCAGCTGCCCTGACAAGCTGATGGCCGGCATCCATTTCCCAGCCGCTATAATAAGGCGTTATAGCGTTGACATCATCTTTTTCCTCTACCAGATTACGTAACTTATCAAGAATTTCCGCTTCACTACGGCCGACACCGGCCCTGTAATCACAATAGATACTGCAGGTTTCCGGAATGATATTGATATTAGTATTCGATGTTTCTGCTTTTGTAACGGCAACTGAATCTTCCTGGAGTTCGTCATTCAGACTCTGAATACTGTTGATGATACCGGCCGCCCTGTATAACGCATTCTCACCGGTTGTCGGATATCCTGCATGCCCGGCCCGGCCTTTTATATCAAGCCTGACTGCCAGACGGCCCCTGTTGCCGCGCGCAAGCCTCAATGACGACGGCTCGGCAATTACAACATAATCAGGATTTATTCCGGTAGATGACAGGAATTCCTTCATCCCGTTACCTTCGGTTATTTCTTCCCTAACACTTGCCAGTACATAGAGCGATATAGTATCTTCTATTGCGGCTGATGCTCCGCCGTGGATAATAGCCGCTAGAGAGCCCTTATCATCACAAGCGCCGCGGCCGTATATATATCCATCTTTTTCCACAGCCCGGTAGGGATCAGTTGTCCACCCGCTGCCTGGCTCTACTACATCCATATGGGCGTCATAGAGTATGTTTATTTTTCCCCGGCCTTTTTTACCGCATATATTCCCGCCTGCCTCTATCACCTCATCATAATCAAGCTTCTCAAATTCCTCCCTCACACGCGCTGCCACACCGGATTCTTTTCCGGAAAGAGAAGGTATTTCTATCAGGTCTTTCAGAAATTTTAAAAGCACAGTCTCAGACACCTAGTTTTTCCCAAAGTTTTGCGGATACTTCCCGTGAGTGCCGATTGATCTCAGCCTCATCAATATTGTTCATTTTTCTGTTCTGCATTATTATCTTTCCGTTGCATATGGTTGTATCTACACAGGAAGAAACCAGGCCGAAAAGCAAATGTCCCAGTAAGTTACTTTCATTGAATCTAGTAGGAGGACAGTAATCAATAAAGATAATATCCGCTGAATTGCCTGATGCTATTTCCCCCATATCCCATCCGGTGATTTTATTGAGTATTGCAGGATTATTCTTTAACAGCATACTTGGAATTTCTGAAAAACCCGCACTCGGATCCCTGTGTTCATGCCTTGCCAGAAGAAAAGCGCACCTGGTCTGGGCAAGCATATCCGAACTCATTCCGTCAGTCCCTATGCCGATATCTATACCTCTGTTATACATATCCAGGACTTTTGCATATCCCACAGCGTTATTCATATTACTCTCAGGATTATGCACAACGGATGTCCCGGTATCTCTGATAATATCCATCTCACCGGCATCTATATGAATAGCATGAACCAGTATGCTTTTTTCCCCAAGTACGCCTGCATTCAGGAATCTCCTGACTACGGTATTAAAATACTTCTGTTTTGTGATCTCCTGGTCGCAACCATCTTCGGCGCAATGTACATTGATACCTACCCCGAACTCTTCTGCAAGTTCGGCACTTCGACGCAATGTATTATCCTCTACCGTAAACGATGCATGAAGTCCTATCATACCTTTTATATTCGGAGAATCCTTTCTAAGGAACCTCTCATTTTCTTCTATACCACGGGCGCCTTTCCCATACCTGTCAGATGTTCCCAGACAGAGCACCGCTTTCATGCCTATCTCTTCTACTGCTTTTTTTATTTCGTCGAGGCTGCCTATCTGGTAAGACTGGCTCTCGTGATGATCTATAACGGCTGTAACACCGTTTTTTGCCGAATCTATCAGAGGTATTAGAGAGGAATAATAGATAGCTTCCTGAAAAAGCGCATCATCCAGCTTCCACCAGAGTTTTTCAAGTATCTCGCTGAAATTTTTCGCCGGTTCTCCGGGAATACTCATCCCCCTGGCAAAAGTAGAATAAAGATGATGGTGAGTATTAACAAAAGCAGGCATTACTACTTTACCTTTTGCATCCAGCACATCTGCATTCGCATACTTTGATTTCATATCTTCAAGAGTACCTACATCTTTAATATAACTGCCTTCAATAACGACCGCACCGGGATCTATTACCCGGTTGTTCTTACCGAGTGTTACGACAGCCCCACCTTCTATCAGCATAGTCATTATATTACTCCTTTTTCATTCCTCCAGATTTATGGCAAGAGAGGAGGCAGCATACTCCGCCCTGCTTCTTACTCTGGCATCGCTGTCTTTTGCCGCTTCTTTAAGAACGTTCACGACTTCCTCGTTCTTTACTCCTATATAGCTTATTGCCATTATTGCCTGCCTTCTGATATTGACGTCGTCAGATCGAGCAGCCGAAAGTGCTACTTTAAGACCACTATCTTCACCCAGTTTTCCCAGCGATATGGCAGCATTCACTGCAATCTCTTTATCATCCGATTCAATGAGCTGTTCCAGTAATTTAAGCGTCTTGGCAGTTTTTATCTCGCCGAGTGCCTCTATAGCATAATTCATTACGCGCCGGTCCTCTTTTTTATTGTTTATCACATCAATCAACGGACCGGCTGCACTTTCCGCGGCCAGTTTTCCCAGTGATCTTGCTGCTTGAGCCCTGACACGTACATTACTGTCCGAAAGCAGATTAATCAGCGGATTTACTGATTTTTGATCACCCATCACCCCTAAAACCTGGGCTGCACTTATGCGCACACCTACTTCACTGTCACGCTGAAGGATTTTTATTATCGGTTCTACCGCAGTAATATCTCTGATAAATCCGAGAGCGACTACAGCACTTATTCTGACACTTCTATTATCATCTTTCAACAGTTTAATAATAGGGTTGACCGCCCTCCGGTCCCTCAGATTACCCAGTGCTTCAGCGGCACTGGAACGTACGCCGGAATCTTCATCTTCCAATGCCTCTATCAATGCCGGCACAGTTTCTATTGATCTTAATCCTGCCAGTTCAGCAGCAGCCTGGCGCCGGGCGGCCACATCGGTGGATTTCAAGACTTCCATAGCACTGGTCGCTCTTTCAGATATCGCAGAACTGATACCCGCGCATGTGAAAACCGGTAACAACAACAGCAAACTGATCCTGTTAATATTCATATTTCCTCACTGTATTCCTACTCCTTGCTCATGACCTGCTTCAATGCTTTAACAGCAGCTTTTTGTACTCTCCTGTCAAAATCCCGGGATGCCTGCTCCAGGAAGATAATGGATTCCATACTGCCGGATATACCCAATACTTCACAGGCTATGATCCTTATTCTGGCATCAGTTGATTTTGTTCCCTGAATAGCCTCGCCTAAGCCGGCATTTGAACCGTTCAATGAAAGGCTTTTCGCCGCAGTCATCCTGACAAACGGAGAATTATCCGCAAGTGCTTTTTTCAAAAATTCTTCACTAACGGGATTCGCTATGTTTCCCAGGGCTTCTGCGGCATAACGCCTCACTACTTCCGACTTATCTTCAGCAAGAACTCCTCCCAAAAAAGGGATTGCCTTTAAAATTTGTTTTTCTCCGAGCACAACCGCTGCTGACACCCTGACCCCTTCGCTTATATCCAAAAGTTTTTCTATAAGAATATCTATTACCTGATTATTGTTTTTTTTCAATCGACCGAGGTATGCAACAGCTTTCTGCCTGATAACAGGATTAGCCGCGGCTGATTCCCTGATAATTGCATCTCTTACTTGAAGCGAATCAAAATTAACAGCAGCACCCATCGCTTCTGTTTTTATGGATAATGATTCCGATGAAATAGACTTAAGTATCAGGGGCAGGGATACGGGATCACCTATCTGCCCCAGACTCTTCAATGCAACCCTTTTCACCATTTCACTTAAATCTTTTTCTGCCGAAGTACATAGAGCATTTACTACATTGGGATGAGAATAGTCTCCCAGTCTGAGCGCAGCATTCACTCTCTCTTTTTCTACCGGAGAAAAAAGTTTTCCCAGAAGAACCTGTGCCGATGGAGAAACCGGTTCAAATCCTTTTTTTTCAACAGCGGCCTGTAAAAATACAGTCGCTGTATAAAAAAATACAACGACCAGAATTACACGCAGTATCTTCAATTTAATATCTCCTGAGATTCCGGGAAACCCTATTCGCCTCTTCTGTTAATTCTACCGAATCAACATCTACCAGTTTTGAGTCTCTTACTCTTATCCGTCCGTTCACTATTACAGTATCAGCTATATGGCAGGCGCCCGCGAATACTAAAGCAGCGGGATAATCGCTTTCCGCGCCCGCATATTCTATCCGATTCATATTAAAAACCGCCACATCCGCAGCTTTGCCTTCTTCTATACTTCCTATATCGTTACGGCCAAGTACACGGGCACCGCCTCTTGTCGCCATATATAACACGTCCTTCGCACTCATTGACTCGACACCGGATTTTATTCTAGCTGAGAGTAATGACATCCTCAATTCCCCTAACATATCCGAGGAATCATTTGAAGCTGACCCGTCTACGGCAAGGGAGACATTGACGCCCGCATCAAGCATTTTTCTCACCGGAGCTATCCCCGATCCAAGCCTCATATTCGAAGTCGGACAATGTGCCACACCGCTTCCTGATCCGGCGAGTTTTTTTATTTCTTCATCAGACAAATGCACGCAATGAGCGAACCAGACATCATCACCCAGCCATCCGACTTTTTCCATATAATCCACAGGGCGGAGGCCGAATTTTTCCAGACAGAATTTCTCTTCGTCTTCTGTTTCCGCAAGATGCGTATGCAGAAAAACCCCCTTTTCCCTAGCAAGTTCCTGCGTCCTCACCATTGTTTTTTCAGTAACAGAAAAGGGTGAACACGGTGCCAGGACAATCCTCAGCATAGAGAACTCCTGCGGGTCATGATACTCCTCAATTATACGTTTTGATTCCGAGATTATAGTATCATCATCCTGGACTACGCAATCAGGCGGCAATCCGCCGTCAGATTCACCTAACGACATACTGCCCCTTGTCGGATGAAATCTTATTCCCATACGGGCAGCAGCTAGGATCTCTATACCGATAAAATCCTCTTTGCTCTTTTCTGGATGTATATACAGATGGTCGCTCGTTGTCGTACACCCTGTCAGAAGGAGTTCTCCTATACCAACCATAGTACTCACATCTACAGCATGGCCGTCTATGTTTTTCCATATATTATACAGGTATTTGAGCCAGTCAAAAAGTTTTGCATTTTGTACTTCGGGTATGTTTCTGGTAAGAGTCTGATACAGGTGGTGATGTGTATTCACCAGCCCGGGAATCACTATTTTTCCATGTGCGTCTATTATCTCATCTGCCGGCTCATCTTTATCCGTAACCTTACTGATAACATTGTCTTTTATCAGCAGATTTTTATCTGAGTATATATTATTATCGTCATCACAAGTCATAATGACAGATGCATTTTTAATAAGAATAGACGGCATATATACTCCTTAAAAACAACACAATCATCAAGGGGTGCCGGGGGCGGGACTTTTTCTCTCTCGCTCCCGGTCCTCCCGCTCATTCGAAACCGGGGAATCCTTCTGACAGCCTCCGGCTTTTTCATCCACCGGATGCGAAGAATTCCCTTCAAGTCCCTCTTATTTTAAAATATGGTGCCGGGGGCGGGACTTTTTCTCTCTCGCTCCCAGTCCTCCCGCTCATTCGAAACCGGGGAATCCTTCTGACAGCCTCCGGCTTTTTCATCCACCGGATGCGAAGAATTCCCTTCAAGTCCCTCTTATTTTAAAATATGGTGCCGGGGGCGGGACTTGAACCCGCACGGCGCTTTAGCACCAGCGGATTTTAAGTCCGCTATGTCTGCCAATTCCATCACCCCGGCATTCGCACCGTATTATAAATGATAATTCTTTTAAAAATTAAAGTCAATTTACGATTATAATTCTATTTTATTTAATTTTATAATATTAATATGACTAAAATACGTACATAAACAGGAAAATTTCTGATAGCGGGTTTTTTAGTAAACTGAGAATAAAACGAGAAGAACACCCAGAATGAGCATTATAATTGACAGAAACCATATAAAAAAATCTGGATCTTCAAAAGCCCGTTCACGGTATTTCATATAGAGGTAAACATTGTAAATATAATATGAAAATACGACTGCAAAGGAAAGTATACCGGGCCAAAAACGGGGTTTTTCCAGAAACCTGAAATCTATTACATATATGACCGGTATGAGCAGGATCGCGAGCGTATAGGGCCAACAGCAATCTTTCGTATAGAATATAAGTATTTTTTTAAGTAATGATCGGTTTTTTCCCATATAATAATGGATTTATTTATTCTTTTTCAGTTTTATTGTTTCGTTTTGTATGTGCAGTCTCAGATTCAGATTCTCGTTTTATATGTGTAACCTTTTCTCGTTTCTGCCATCTTGTTCCGGTAGGAGTATCTTTCAGCTCTATTTCCATTTCCAGGAGTTCGTCTCTTATTCTGTCCGCTTCCCGAAAATTCTTGTCCTGCCGGAACTTTTCCCTTTCTTCAATGAGTTGTTCTATTCCTTTTCATCTGCTGCAGTTCGAATTTCCAGTCTTATACCCAGTATATCTTCAAAAACATTTATCAGCCTGACCCCTTCTATGATATCTTTGTCCGTGCTTTCCCCTTTAAACAACCTTTCTTTGATAGGAGTCATTTTCTTGAATATTTCACCTATTGCCTGAGCGGTATTCATATCATCGTTCAATGCATCAGATATCTCATCGCCGTCTTTCATAAGATTATCACAGGACAGATCGCTCCCGGCTGTTTTTATTATTTCTTTTTTGAATTCAATGACTTTTTCATAGGCTTTCCCGGTATCTTCAAGACCTTGAGTACTGAAATCGAGTACCTGCCTGTAACCGCAACTCAAAAGATACATCCTCAAGACCATCGGCTCATACTGCGAAAGAAGGTCCTGTAAAAGAAAGAAATTTCCTGTACTCTTTGCCATCTTATCGCCTTTAAGAGTGACCATCCCGTTATGCACCCAGTATTTAACCGGATTTTTGCCGGTAAGAGCTTCTGATTGTGCGACTTCATTCTCGTGATGCGGAAAAATAAGGTCAAGTCCGCCCCCGTGGATATCGAACTGGTCTCCAAGACATTGCCTTGACATAGCCGAACATTCTATATGCCAGCCGGGCCGGCCCATACCCCATGGGCTTTTCCAGCCGTATTCTTCATCGGTCTTCCAGAGAGCAAAATCGCGGGTATCTTCTTTTGCGGCTATAATATCTTCTTTTGACACAAGTTCAGAGGGATCCCGGCCTGACAGACTGCCGTATCCCGAAAACCTTGCCACTCTGAAATACACACTCCCATTAATCTCATAAGCCATATCATTATCAATGAGGTCTTTCACAAAATCCACTATAGTATTTATATGTTCGGAAACTCTTGGATAAGCATCCGCAGGCATAACATTGAGTTTTTTCATATTCTCACAGAAACCTGCAAAATATTTTTTCGCAATATCCGCGGGTAATTCGCCTGTCTCCCTGCTCTTATTTATTATTTTATCGTCAATATCTGTTATATTCTGCACATAAAACACTTCAAGTCCCCTTGCCTGAAGAAATCTTTTCAGTGTATCAAAGACTATATAGCATCTTGCATGGCCGAGATGGGCATCACTATACGGTGTAATGCCGCACACATACATACTTACCCTTCCGGGAGACATCGGTATAAATTCTTCTTTCTGTTTACTAAGCGTGTTGTATATAAAAAATTCTTTCACAATTGCCTTAACAATCAGTATTTTGGAGACGGGATTATCGTGACCACTGAAATAGAAGCGATAGCTTCTCCCTTGCCGATACTTCCCAGTCCCTCATTGGTAGTTGCCTTGATATTAACATCATATACCGGCACACCTATTGTTTTCGCTATATTTTCCTGCATATCTTTTATATAAGAAGCCAGTTCCGGTTTTTCGCAGATAACCGTCACATCCACATTATTGATATCCTTGTCGATCTTTTCTATTACCTTCTTCAGCAGTTCCATAGAAGATATTCCTTTATTTCTATCATCTGTATCGGGAAAATGCCGGCCGATATCGCCCAAGCCGGCAGCACCGAGAATCGCGTCACAAATGGAATGGACAACGACATCGGCATCTGAATGACCCTGTAGCCCTGATTCATGGTCTATTTCAATACCCCCGAGTACCAGTTTCCTGCCTTTAACAAGCCTGTGTATATCATAGCCTATGCCTGTTCTCATGTTTTTTTCTCCTCCAATATATATTTTGCATATTTAAAATCTTCCTCTACGGTGATCTTTATGTTTTCTCTTTCACCTTTGATGATTTTTACATCAATACCCGCATTTTCCGCGACAGTCGATGAATCAGGCGCAGTATCACCTTTCCAACTGCTGTAGGCTTCTATAATATCCCGTGTTCTGTATCCCTGAGGAGTCTGCACGAGATAGAGTCTATCCCTGTCGATTGTCCTGATCTTTCCCTTTTCATAATATTTTGTTGTAGATACAGGATTTACTGCCGGGATCGCTGTACCGTATTCCAATGTGCCTTCTATTACTCTCCTTGCCAGCTCTTCAGAACAGAGCGGCCTTACTGCATCGTGTATTATAACATACTCAGAATTAACGGCTTTCAATCCCTGAGCTACAGACGCGTCCCTTCTTGACGCGCCTTTTACGAAAATATTATCCTCTGTAACTTCGGCTTTACTCCTGACTTCAGATTCATCCATATCTGGAGGATATACGATAATAACAGATATGATCTCATCTATCCTGTCAAATATGCTTACAGACCATCCAATAAGAGTCCTGCCGCCGATTTTCAAAAACTGTTTTTTTGAACCGAACCTGGAACCCTCTCCCGCCGCCATTATAAGAGCGCTAACTGACTTTTGCAAAGATCATCCTTCCGGAAGATTTCTGAAGAACTGAAGTCACCGTTATTTCTACTTTTTTTCCTATATAATTTTTACCCTCATCTATTACCACCATTGTTCCGTCTTCAAGGAACCCGACACCCTGCTCCTTATCCCTGCCCTTTTTAATCACAAATATCTCTATAGCCTCTCCTGGCAGCAGTTTGGGTTTAAGCGCATTAGCCAGTTCATTTACATTAAGCACTCCAATGCCCTGGGCACTTGCAGATTTGGTGAGATTATAGTCACACGTTATCATTTTTGCTTTAAGTTCCTGGCAGATCTTGATCAATTTAATGTCGTTCTTTTCGATTTCAGGATAATCTTTATCATACATTTTAACAATAACATTCTCATTTTCGCGCAAATTATTGACTATCTCCAAAGCGCGCCTTGCTTTCTTTCTTTTTTCTTCATCAGGCGAATCCGCTGTTGCCTGGACTTCTCCCATGATAAAAGACGGTATAACAAGGACCCCCTCCAGGTATCCGGTATCAGCTATATCCAGTATCCGCGCATCTATTATTGCCGATGAATCTATGATCTTAAGCCCGGCAGAAAGTTTTGCCCCAGTTATATTTATTTCCCTGTCCAGGAGATCCAGCTCGTTCTTTTTGTTAAGGGCTAATATCATAAAAATATAACTGAGAACAACACTTATGAGCAGGGTATACTTCTCAAAGAGTTCCGATACCCTAACATTGTCTATCAGAACAGGAACTACATTATTGATCAGACTTGCTGCTATTAATCCTATTACGATTCCCAGACCGCCGGCGACAAGATCGTCTAACCGCACTTTCTGTATTATTATTTCAGCAGCTATGACTATCAGAGCCGCTCCTGTTCCAATCAGTATGCCTTTCCCGTCCGGTGATATTTTTATATACCCTATTACAGGGCCCGCTATTATTACAACTAACCTTGCTATGTAAGTAAACATATCTTTCTCCTTCTTATCTTATTTTAAAATAATATTATCAAGCTGGCTGATATTGTTGATATACACCAGTTTGATTCCCGAATCCTTAATTTTTGCCCCGGCAGGAATAACGGCTTTACTGAACCCGCTGCGCTCGGCATATTTAACTCTTTCTGCTATATCCTGCTGACTGCGTATTTCACCATTCAGGCCGACCTCTCCTGTAAAAATCATATTCTGGGAAACAGGTACATTTTTTACACTGGAATAGAGGGCACAAATCATACCCAGATCACCCGCTCTTTCTGTAACTTTTCTGCCGCCGCTGACATTGATGTATATATCGAGAGAAGCCAGTTTAAGACCAAGATGCTTCTCAGCTATAGCATTTATCATCAGCAGGCGCTCCCTTGAAAATCCGCTTGTACGGCGCAGAGGATATTCAAAATAACTTTTAGCACTCAGAACCTGAAACTCTGCCGATATCAGCCGTGATCCTGTCCGGACACACGCTGCCGACTGCCCGGTAATGTTAACGGGGTCCGCTGACCTGCAGCAATCTGAATCCTCTATCTCCTCCAATCCAGTTTCTGAAAGGTAATAAAGTACAAAATCCCCGCATGCCCCGAACCTGTTCTTCACTGCACTTAATATCCTCATATTACCTTCGCCGCTGTCCATATACACAACTGCATCTACCATATGTTCGAGTACTTTCGGCCCGGCGATATCTCCCTGTTTTGTTATCTGTCCGGATATAAACATTACTATCCGAGAGTTCTTTGCGAGAGAAGTAAGTCTTTGACCGCAGGATTTCACTTGTTTCATGGAACCCGGTACTCCGGAAACTGCAGGGTCTGCCATTGCCTGAACCGAATCTATAAAAACAACATCCGGCTCATACTTATTTATACTTTTTTCGACCTCATCAAGATCACCTGATCCGAGCACTATAATATCCGAACTGCTCACTTTAAGCCTGCCCGCATGTATTTTCATCTGTTCAGGATTTTCTTCCCCGCTAACGAAAAGGACCTTGATCCCGGCTATAACCAGCCGGCCGGCCAATTCAATAAACAGAGTACTCTTACCTACGCCGGGAGGCCCGCCTACAAGAATAACCTCACTGTCTACAAAGCCGCCGCCTAACAGCCGGTCTATTCCTTTCCAGCCGCTTTTTTTTCTTCCTTCGGCTGCTGTAGTTTCTATGTCCGAAAGCCGCTGAGCGGTACCCTTGAGTATTTCATGTTTCCCGGAACCTGTTTCCTGGAGACCATTTCCGACCTCTACAAGAGAATTCCATTCCATGCATCTCGGACATCTGCCGAGCCATTTTAAGTCAGTATAACCGCATTCAGCACATTCAAACGGCATTATTCCAGTTCGACCTCCACCCCGGCCCGGAAACTCCCCTCATCCAGTATATCTTCATAACTCAATCCCAGGGACAGAAATTTTACCAGCTGCAGCTTTGAAGTGACATTCCACCATGGATTTTCTCTGTTGAATTCAAAGAGTTCTGTCTGAAGTCTGAGCCTGTCCTTATATATCCATCCGGCACCCACACCGCCGGACGATCTTATAGCTCCGCCAAAGACACCGAAATTACCTATTCTCTTACCCGCTTTCAAAGTAAGAGCATTTATTCTGTCTCCGCCCGTATCGTGATTACCCGTATTTCCCGGGGGTGTCATATTCTCAATAGCTATATTAAGGAACCGGCCGGAATTGCTATTAATAGTCAAACCCGAATAACTTCTGAATAACTCACTATCCGGCTCGTAGTAAACCGATGCCTGAACGGATGTATCAAAACCTTTGAACCTGTTTACTGCCTGCTTAAGATCGATCGAAGCCTTATATATGCTGTCAATAGTTTCCCCTATCTTTTCTCCATATTCATCAGAAGCAATTATCTTTCCCGCCACTCCTTTTCCTGCACGTATATCAACGATCATCATCCTCAGTTCTTCAGCAGCTTGACCTAATTTCTCTATACTGTCCGTTATCTTACCTGTTTCTTTGTTCAGCGTACCGTCAAGGTCCTTAACCATCCTGTTAAGGTTCAGCATTACCATATTAATGTTCCCTATCGCTTTAGAGAGTTTAACACCGTCCTCACCAAGAGCCGTATTTATACCGCCTGTCAGATCCCTAAGATTAGCAAAAGTACTTCCTATATTTCCCCCAAGATCCTTATTTTCTCCTATTTTTTGAAAAACCTGCACGACTTCGTTAAGCCCGCTTACAAAACTGTCAATAACTTCTTCATAACTCAATGGATTCACGCCGGTTATCTTGTCTCCCTGCTGTATCAACGGCGCTTCCTGTGTGCCACGCGTCAGGCTCACGTATGTATTTCCTATCATACCCATTTTAAGTATCTTCACTCTTGTATCCCTGTGTATTTTCACATCCCTGCTGATCCATACTTTGATCCTGGCTTTTTCATCTTTAAGGTCAACCTTTGTCACCCTGCCTACTTCTACGCCGGATATTTTTACCATAGGACGCGCAGGCAGGTCTGCCAGATCATCAAACAGCACATAGAACTCATATCCTCTTTCAATCCTAATATCTCCCAGGTTTACAACTACTATCATAGCAGCTATCAAGGCAGCCAGTATTAAAAATCCTACTTTTGTCTGATCTTTCATTTTATTTATCCTTATCTGTATTATTCACAAAAATTTTTCTCGTACCCGCGATAAACTGTTTAACATGCGGGTTCTCAGATTTCCTAAAATTCCCTGCAGTGTCGACTTCGACTATAACGCCTCCGTGCAACAGCGCTATCCGATCGGAAACTTTAAATGCCGTCTGCAGATCATGTGTAACTATCACTGAAGTAAGCTTTAATTTATTCTGCAGATCGAGAAACATGTCACTTATCACGTCTGTAGTAATCGGATCCAGGCCGGTTGTAGGTTCATCGTAAAATATGTATCTTGGACTTGTAGCTATTGACCTGGCAAGCGCCACTCTTCTTTTCATTCCTATGGAAAGGCTTTCGGGGAGTTTATTTTCCACTCCTCTTAATTCAACCATCTCCAGGTATTTTGTCACGAGCTTTTTTATTTGATCTTCCGTATTGTTTGTTAACCTTTTTAACCCGAATGCTACATTTTCACCTACTGTAAGACTGTCAAAAAGAGCTCCGCCCTGGAAGAGCATCCCCACTGTGGAAAGCACTTTAGTAAGCTGTTTCCGGGAAGCCCTGGTAACCTCTATGCCGTCTATCTTTATACTGCCTTTATCAGGTTTCATCAAACCAAGTATATTTTTTAAAAAAACACTTTTTCCGACTCCTGATCCTCCGAGAAGTGTAAAAATCTCACCATCCATTATATCAAGGTCCAGTCCTTTTAGAACCTGCTGGCCGCCAAGCTGTTTGTAAAGGCCTCTTATCTCTATCATATTATCCCCATGGCATTCAGAAGCGTTGAAAGAAAATAATCAAATACAAGTATCAGTATCATGGATATAACTACCGACCTTGTAGTACTCCTGCCCACTCCTTCAGCTCCGCCGGAAGTCGTAAAACCCCTGTAACAGCTCACTGTCACTATTATAAAACCAAAAAAAACCGATTTTATCAGCCCGTGAGAAAAATGGACTATTTGCATAAATGTCAGTATATCGTTTATATAAACGCTTCCCGGAATATCAAACGCGTGTATTGCCACTATGTACCCGCCCCATATACCCACCAGATTCCCTATAAGCGTTATTAAGGGCAGCATTGTCACAGTGGCTATAAAAAGCGGGACTGCCAGGTATTTTTCGGGAGTTGTTCCGAGCATATACAGAGCATCTATCTGTTCTGTTACTTTCATTGTCCCGATTTCAGCAGTTATTGAAGCGCCTACCCGGCCGGCTATAACCATAGCCGTCAGCACGGGACCCAGTTCAAGTACCATTGCAAAACTCACCAGAGTACCCAGAAACACCGCTTCATCGAAAGCCTTTATTGATGCTACTCCGCTCTGAAGAGCAAGCACCATACCGGTAAAAAGCGATGACAAAAGTACTATTGGCATTGAATCCACACCCACCCTGACCATCTGTTTGAATATATTTTTGGGATCATCAGGTTTTTCAAACAGTAAAAGAAAAACGTTCTTTACCATAAGCGCCGCGCCGCCGATATCGTAAGCTGCGGCAGCAAGCCGTCTGAACAGGAAATTTTCGGTACTTAAATTAATCATCAGAATAAATCCTTGGGACCCTGCCGGTTATGCCGGTGGTTATCTCATAGTTGATAGTTTCCGCCCAGGAAGCCATTTCTTCGACAGTTATTGATTCCCCGGAATCCGACCCTATCAACACAGCTTCATCACCTATAGAAACTCCCTTTACATCCGTTACGTCTACCATTATCATATCCATGCATACACGGCCTATAACAGGACATTTTTTTCCGCGGATTATTACTTTTGATTTATTCGATAAAGCTCTCCGGTATCCATCAGCATACCCTACACAAAGGGTAGCTATTCTGGAACGTGCCGGCGCGACCCAAGTCCCGCCATAGCTTATGGGTGTCCCTTCAGGCACATCCTTCAGGAATACTATACTGCTATGCCATGAGAGTACAGGCTTGAATCCGTGTTCATTTCTTACACCATCGGGATAAAGACCATAAACGGCCAGACCAGGTCTGAGCAGAGTAAAATAAGAATCGCTGAAATTCATTATCCCGGCCGTATTTGCCGCATGCACAAATTTAGGTATATTATGCAGTCTGCTGATGACACTTTTAAAAGCGTCTATCTGCCGTATGGTATACTCTGCGTCTTCATCCGCCCTGGAAAAATGTGTAAGAATACCTTCTCCTGAAAGGAACATGGAATCCTCTATCTCATTCCATAATTTCACTGCCGAATCAGGGCTCAGGCCTATCCTGCCCATACCCGAATCCACCTTAAGATGAAATGCCACTTTCTTATTCTTGGTTTTTGCAGTATTCTCCAGGGACTCTGCGGAAAAACGGCTTGCAACTATCGGTGTAAGATCATATTCAATTATAGCTTCGAAGTTTTCCATAGGATAGATCGAGCCGAGTATCAGGACGGGGAGTCTTATACCGTTTTCCCTCAGTTCTATCCCCTCTTCTATGGTAGCAACACCGAGTATGTCGGCGCCTTCTTCTTCAAGCGCTTTTGCCACATTAACGGCGCCATGACCGTAAGCGTCTGCCTTTACGACCGGCATCACAGCCATGTTCGCAATATCTCTGATTTTACTGAAATTATTCCTCAGAGAATTCAGGTCTACTCTGACGAATGTCTGCCTGTATAACTTTTTTTCCGCCACTCAGAACTCCTGTTTTCTTGTAAGGTCTCTGAATCTTGTATATTCTTCCTGAAACAGCATTTTGACTTCACCCGTAGGGCCATTACGCTGTTTACCTACTATAATCTGTGCGATATTCTTTTCTTCAGACGTGATCTCATCATGCATCTGGTAATATGAAGGCCTGTACAGGAACAGTACTACATCAGCATCCTGCTCTATTGCACCGCTTTCACGGAGATCGGATAACCTGGGGCGTGAACCAAAGTCACCGGTGCGTTTTTCAGGAGCCCGGCTCAGCTGTGACATTGCTATTACAGGAACATTTATTTCTTTTGCCAGTACTTTCAGGTTTCTCGATACATACGATATTTCCTGTTGCCTACTTTCCGAACCGCCGCTTTGTCCGGGCATCAGCTGAATATAATCCACAAGTATCAACCCGAGATCGGGATACTGTGCCTTAAGACGTCTTGCCCGTGCTTTCATTTCAAGCGGTGTCAGACTCGGAGAATCATCTATATGTATCCTGGAAGTCTTCAGCCTGTCAGCTGCTGATGTAAGCGCCGCCCATTCATAATTCCCTATATATCCTTCAATAACCCTTCTCAGATTGACCTGTGCTTCACTGCATAGCATCCTTCTCAATATCTCTTCGGCGGACATCTCCAGGGAAAATATGCCTACAGGTATCTTTTTTTCCAGCCCCACATACTGCGCTATATTTAAACCGAATGAGGTTTTTCCCATGGAGGGCCGGCCGGCAACAATTATCAGATTGCCTCTATGAAGGCCGGCGAGCATCTTATCCAGTTCCTTAAAACCCGTCGAAAGCCCTGATACTTCTACATCATGGCTGCAGACTTTTTCTATAGTTTCTATAGCTTCCTCTACCATATTGCCTATCTTTCTAAAACCCTCTTTCACGTTTTTCTCTCTCACACTGAAAACCTGCTGCTCAGCACTGTCAAAAAGAGACTGTGCATCATCTTTTTCGCTGTAACTGTCTTCAATGATCTTAGATGCGATACGGATAAGTTCACGCAAAAGTGCTTTATCCCTTACTATCTTTGCGTAAAACTCCGCATTGGACGCAGTAACAACATTATTAACAAGTTCCGTAAGATAATCATGTCCGCCGGAACTTTCAAGATCCTGCGTTTTTTTAAGTTCTTCTGCAACCGTAACTACATCTACCGCCTCGTTCTTCTGGAAAAGGCTCCGTATTCCATTAAATATGTTCCTGTGGGCAGTCCTGTAAAAGTAGTTTTCTTCAAGAAGATCCATTGCCACCATTACCGCGTTTTCTTCTATGAGCATTGCTCCGAGAACTGATCTTTCGGCTTCTATATTCTGTGGCGGTAATTTATCTTTAGTTATGTTTTGTGCCATAATTCTCTCCCGCTTTACCCTGCAGGCTGATGCGAAATGAGTTCAGCTTTTTTTCACTACCCATACTTTACAGAATGCTTCTACTTCCGGATGCAGCTTTATCCCCACTTTGAATACCCCGAGTTTTTTTATCGGTTCTGCGATCTGTATGTCTTTTTTGTCTATATCCAATCCCAGCTCTATCAGTTTTTCCGCTATATCTATATTTGTTACGGATCCAAAAAGCTTATCCTCTTCACCGACCTCTACCTGAACTGTTACAGAAGTGCCTTCCAGCTCTTCGCTTTTCTTTAAGGCAGCTTCTTTTTCCTTTAACCTCATGCTTTCATTCTTATATTTCATCTTTTCGATAAGATTCATATATTTATCATCATAAGGCCAGACTTTATCTTTAGGAATGAGGTAATTGCGGGCATAACCATTACTCACATCTACTACATCCCCGAATTTTCCGAGTTTTTCCACATCTTCTTTAAGTATTACTTTCATTCTATATCTCCTTTTCTTGAAATCCTCCATTTATTCCTGAAATTCATCCATACATCCATTATTCCGAAAATAATAAACAGATACATCCCCCTGAGAAATATCAGAAGAAATACCATTACGGCAGACCTGAAAAAAAACGATATTCTCCATCTTGCCATAAAAAAAGCCACCACTCCCAGTCCGGAAAGAAAATAGCCGCCTAAAATCACCACTCCCGTGTTGGAAGCGAGCAGCACTGCCATGTTGTTTTCTGTATAATTACGACCCGCCATAAATAGAATAAGTGCAGCTATCATCACCCAGACATAACTCTCGGGAAGCCTGAACAAAATAATCGGAGGCAATCCGGGAACAGGCAGATATCTCGAAGCAGCATAATAAACTATCCATGAACCGGCAATACCTGTGATGAACATCCAGCCTACAGCACTCCTGGAAATAAAACCTATCATTGAAGAAAATGCTTTTCCCATATGTTCTATCTGCGAATACGGCAGGCCAAAATCATAATACTTACCTATACTTACTGCGCCGGTTATCTTTGTGAGTTTTATTATCTGTTCAAGCAAGTTTACCTCAAGAAAAATCCGGTTATACCCGACCCATACCATAACGATGGAACACCATAGAACAGAAGATAAGAGTATCACCGTATAAGGCCTTTTCCCTTTTATCAGCATAAAAGAAAAAACAATTGTATATACCAAAAAAAGAAAAACATAAGTTCCGGAAAAATTCCAGCCTATAGCAAACACAGATGCCGCCGAAACCGTAAACCATACGATCAGCGCTGATATGTACTTTTTTTCAAAAAAAAGTATCAGTTGAGGTACTATTGACAGGAAAAGCAGCAATATGCCTGCTGCCGGTACGAACTGTGCCGATAAAACAAGCATAAGCGAAACCGCTGACAGCTTCAGCAGTCTTCTTCTATGATCCGCATATTGATCCATCTGATATTATATCAATAGACAAACGGTAAGAAGGCCAGATTTCTGGATCTTTTTATTGCTTTTGCTATCTGCCTCTGGTGCTTTGCGCAGTTGCCTGTAAATATCCTCGGTACTATTTTGCCTCTGCGATTGATAAAAGTTTTCAGAAACTCGATATCCTTGTAATCAATTTCTTTATCAGATCTGCATATCCTGCACGTTTTTTTAACGAATTTAAGGTTTTTTTCCAAAATTACCTCCTGTTATCAGCCGGGATATTCCAGCCGTTATTATTAAACTCCTTCAGAAAGGGATTTCCTCGTCATCAAGATCCGGGTTCGCACCGACTATTTCATCTTCAGCCGGTATACTTGTGTCCATATCCGTAACAGCGGCGGCTTTATCTGCCCTTTCATTCTTAGCGGCGGATGCGCCTGCTGACAGGAACTGCACGTTCCTGGCTATGATTTCAAGTTTAGAACGCGGCTCACCATTAGCATCTTCCCATTTATTCAGTGCCAGACGCCCTTCCACATAAACGCCTCTGCCTTTAGACAGGTATTTTTCACAGTTCTCAGCCTGGGTACCCCACACGGATATAGGTATATAATCGGTATTTTTCACCTGTTTTCCCGTGTCCTTGTCCTTGTACACACGGTTAACGGCCAGATTAAGAGTGGTGACCGCTCTTCCCTGCGGGGTATATCTTAATTCAGGATCTCTGGTAAGATTACCCATAAGAATAACTACATTAGCACTTGCTGACATGATTGCGCCTCCTTATGCTTCTTCTTTGACAATTATATTCCTGATGTATCTGTTGCTGTTTATACGGTAATGTCTTTTAAAACCGTCTATCTTTTCAGGTGGCGAATCGAATTTAATCAGATAATAATACGCTCGTTCATGGCCTTTTACAATATAAGCCATCTTCCTTTCACCCATCTGCTCACTTGAGACAATATTACCACCGGCTTCTCTTATGAGTTCTTCCACTTCTCTGATACTTTGTGATTGTTCCTCTTCTGATAATACAGCAGGAACTGCAAATACAGTTTCATAGGCAGGCATATATCCTCCTTCCTGGTCCTATATCCTATCCCTTAATAGGGCTCTTACTCCTATAGCAAGAGCAAAGGATCGATTGCTGATGAGTATACAAAAAAATGTTTTTTTACGCAACCCGGCGAATCAAATCATCTAAAATGTAACCCGAAGGGCATTCGTCGACTCATTTGAAAATGTACCCCATGGAGGGTCGCATTATGAAGTTACAATTTAGAATGAACTATTTGAACAAAATTTATCACAGATATCACAAAGCATTGCGAGATGAAAAAACGCAAATTCTCAATGAGTTCTGTAAGGTCTGCTCATATAA
>JBDRKX010000045.1:0-15090 GCA_043813605.1 Elusimicrobiota bacterium
CTCCGAAGGAACAGTCAGTCCGTCCGGGCTCCTGCCGTACTGCGCCATGTATTCGAGAATATCTATTGCTTCCTGGACATCGCCGCGGGCTTCAGTCAATACCTTACCCATCTCAAGCGTCATCTTCCATGCTATCTCTTCTTTTCTCCTGCGTAATATATTGGCGGCTTTTAATATGATCCCGGCCCTGACGGCAGGACGGGTATCCTTCCAGCCTTCAAACGCACTGCGGGCGGCTGCAACTGCCCGGTCGACTTCTTCATGAGTAGCTTCTTTGAATATTCCGAGAACCTGATCCTTATTGGCCGGATTGATAGCCCTTATCTCTTTTGTCCCCTTGGATTTAACCCATCTGCCGTCTATGTATATCCTTTCAAAATTAACTGTAGCTGTATCATCCAGGAGTCTCTTGACTTCTATGTTATGCAGGTAATCCTTAACCTGTTCCACAACAGGTTTATCCCCTTCTGCCCTTAATGCTACTGTCACGCTTTCTTTTACCTTATCTACAACCTCAAGTTTATGAGCGGATGCGTCAAGGTCCATATCTATGCTGGATATACTGGCGGCCTGAGGCGAGGCTGTTACAGCCTTAATAAGTTCAACGATCAGTTTTTCTATCCCTTTAATATCTACGCCTTTGGTTTTTCCGGTAAGAGTTATATTGAGGTTGTTGTTTAGTGTGCTTTTACTTATTCCGTTTTTCCAGAGATATGAAGTGAAATCAGCTGCTTTATCGCCAAGTTGTTCAACAATATTTTTATCCAGCCGTATCCCTGTTGAATTGAATAACGCTTTTATCAAGCTATCGGCCGAACCTGCCGCAGTCACGACAGCTTTCTTTGCTTTTTCTTCTTTTATCCGTCTCGCAGCATAGATATCGCCTGCCGTCCGCAGGTCTACCGAGAACTCCTGAGATATGGACCATATGTCAGCCGCCGTCTTTGCGAACTGGTACAGGTAATCCGGGCCGCCGCCCTTTGAAAGGCCGATACCGGAAAGCTTGAACCCTCCGAACGGCTGCTGCGATACCACTGCGCCCGTTATCTTCCTGTTTACGTAGAGGTTCCCCACCTCGAACTCATCCCTCGCTCTTTCAAGATGAGCGGGAGTTCTTGAGTATATCCCTCCGGTAAGCGCGTACTTTGTCCCGTTCGCTATTTTCATCGCTTCATCAAAATCCGATGCCTTTATAACAGCAAGCACCGGACCGAATATCTCTTCCTGCGCTATTTCATCTGCCGGAGAAACATCCATGAAAACAATCGGCGCCACATAGTTACCGTCTTCCTTTATCTTGCCTTCCCGGATAAGACGGCTTATATCCATTTCTGCAAGTACCGGAATACCGGCCTCTTTCGCCCTTTTGACATATCCTTCGATCTTCTTTTTTGCCGAAACATCTATCACGGGATTGACAAGAGTTTCAAACTCACTCTGGTCCCCGACCCTGACTGACTTCATTTTTTCCTTCAGTTTTTCGCAGAACTCGTCATATACATCTTCATGTACGATAACCCTCGAACAGGCCGAGCATTTCTGCCCCGCAAACCCGAAAGCCGATGCTACTGTACCTGCGACTGCATCATCTATATCGGCGGATGAATCGACGATTATACCGTCTTTCCCACCCATCTCCGCTATAACCTTTTTTGAATAACGCCTTTCTATATCAGCCTTGTTAGCCTTGGCATAAATATCCAGGCCCACATCCTTCGATCCCGTGAACGCTATGATATCAACGAGCGGATGCTCTACAAGGTAATTGCCTATCTCGCTCCCGGAACCCGGAAGGTAGCTGAAAACTCCGTCAGGCAGGCCCGCCTCAGCGAATATCTCGGTGAGCTTATGCGCAACGACAAATGCCTGGCTGGCTGGCTTCATTATTACCGTATTGCCCATTATAAGAGAGCCGATTGACATGCCTGCAAGTATCGCAAGCGGGAAATTCCACGGCGCTATGACGGCCGCGACGCCTCTCGGCTGCAGCTCCCGGCCGGATTCCATCAGCTTTTTCTCGATCACTGCCGCCTGTCTCGGATAATAGTCGAGAAAATCTATTACCTCGTCAATGTCTCCCAGGGCCTCTCCCCAGGTTTTCCCGACTTCGTAGATCATCCACGCAGCAAGCTCGAACCTCCTTGACTTTACTATTTCAGCAGCTTTCCTTAAATACTCTGCCCTTTCGGAAACGGAAAGTTCGCTCCAGCCGATAGACGCGTCCGACGCTGCAAGTACCGCCTTTTCCGCTTCTTCTTTTCCTGCCTGGTACGCCTGCCCGATTACCATTGACGGATCGGCAGGGTTCAGCGACTTCATCGTCTTCGAGGTTATTTCATTCTTTCCATTGATATATAAAGGAAAGGTGTAAAGCGGATCGCTTCCCTGTGTTTTTATAGTATCCAGGACTTCGGCTAGCGCCGCTTCCATTTTTAACCTTGTAGCCGCGTCTGAAAAATCGGGCGCCGGTATATTCTCGAATTCTTCACCGGATCTCTGAGCGGGCTTATGGAGCGCCGATTCCCCCTTCCATGCAATATTCTCGGAAATCGTTTTCGCGGTAGAAAATTCCATCACAAGATCGGGCGCTATACCGGCTATGAACACCTTGACAGAATTGGCATTTTGACCCGTCTTACTGGCCATCTCCCTCAGTGTTTTTTCTTCGAGGGAATTTCCCTTGAAAAATATCCATTCAATATCGTTACTTTGCGCATATTTTGAGGGGTCCGAAAGATGTGCCGGGGTGACTGAAATCGGTTTATTGATAAAACCTTCTTTCACAAGAAGTTTTACAAGGCTCACAGCGGTTTTCCTGCTCGCCTCAGGTACGATTATATCAATTATCTCGTCTCCGGCGGCAAGTGCGGCCATTACTACCTCATTCAGTTCTTGTGCGGCAGGCGCATCTTTAAAAACGATAACGCCTCTTCCAAGCGGTATATAAAGGTAATCGTTTATTTCTGTCGGGAAACTTATGGTCGCATTTTCTTTCCTAACCTTAAGTGTAGCCTGATATTCTTCCCATAGTTGCTCTATCAGTGTCACTTCGGCAGGCTTCAACCAGCGCCCTATCAGATTCCTTATGAAACCCGCTGCATAACGGTACAGTGCTGCGCCTGCAAGCGTCAGGATTCCCAAGCCAACAGCTATTTTTACCAGTGTCTGCTCAGGAGTAGCTTCTGGTCCCAGTATCTGAAACGGATCCATTGCCATCATAAGAGCATACATTGTACCGGAGCCTTTTTCAGACTTTATCCCGGCGACCGCCTTTTCTCCAGCCTCAGCGGTAACACGGGGAATCTCTTCAAGAAGATTTATTATCACGGCCCTCAATGCAAATCCCCTGTAGCGCTTCAGACTAAAGATTTTTATTTTAACCGTTTCGTTTTTTTCTTCTTCACCCTCAATTGTTTCCGCCGCGCCAGCCTGTATCGCCAGACCCGCGCTGTGGGCATTATCAATCGCTTCGCCCAGTTTCCTGTTGAAGTATTCCTGCAGACTTATACTTTTCTCATTTTCATATTTTTCTATACTCGATAAGTTTGTCCACCTTGTCTTAACCAGAATATCCTTCAACTCGGGTCCTTTAATATCGTCTTTTATCCTGCCCCACTCGTCGAAATTATCATCATATCCCTTGAATTCCCGGACTATCCTGTTTATCATCCTGCGCTCTTCTTTTCTGATTTCCAGTTCGGACAGTTCTGCTCCCGATATGCTCTTTTTCGCATCTACGTCCTCTTTAACAAAGTCCACCCCGGCAGGTTTTTCAGCTATTGAAGCTGTGATCCTGTTAAAAAGCGCTGCGGGTTCAGCTTTTTCAGTCTCCCAGCGCATAAACTGGTACAGGTAATCAGGCCCGCCGGCTTTTGAGAGCCCTATGCCCGAACGCTTGAAACCCCCGAACGGCTGCTGGAAGACTATCGCTCCGGTTATTCCCCTGTTTATATAAAAATTACCTACCTTGAACTCTTTTTTAGCCCTTTCAAGATGGCTCGGCGTACGGGAATATATCCCGCCCGTCAGAGCAAAACGCGTATCATTCGCTATATCCAGCGCGTCATTAAAATCCTTTGCTTTAAGTACAGCGAGCACCGGAGCGAATATCTCGTTCTGCGATATCTCCGAATCACGCGGAACATCCCGGAATACCGTCGGCGGTACGTAAAAACCGGCTTCCTTTATACTTCCGTCAGCTATTAGCTGCGTCAGGTCCCTTTCCACAAGAACCGGAATACCCGCTTTCTTTGCCCTTTCTATGAAACCCATCGCCTTGTCCCTGGCCGCAGCGTCCACCACCGGGTTGACCATGACAGAAGGATCCCTCGGATCGCCTACAGATATCGATTCCACCTTCCCTTTAAGCCGCTCAAGGAACTCCTCGTAAACATCCTCCGTCACTACAACCCTCGAACAGGCCGAGCATTTCTGACCCGCGAACCCGAATACCGATGCTACCGCCCCGACTACCGCCTGGTCCAGGTCCGCACTCGAATCGACTATCAGCGTGTCCTTTCCGCCCATCTCCGCTATGACCTTCTTGGGTATTTCGCGTTCTACAGCGGCGGCTTTTTCGTTTATAGAAAGCCCTACTTCTTCCGAACCGGTAAATGTGATCATGTCCACATCAGGGTGCTCTACCAGGTAATCGCCTATCTCTCTTCCCGAACCTGGCAGGTAATTTACCACACCGGCAGGAAGCCCCGCTTCCCGGAATATCTCCATCAGCTTGTACGCTATCACTATCGACTGTCCCGCGGGCTTCATTATGGCGGTATTCCCCGTCGCTACCGCTCCGGCTGTCATGCCGGCAAGTATGGCCAGCGGGAAGTTCCACGGCGAGATCACCGCGCATACCCCCCTCGGCACCCTCTTGAATCCGTCTACCGCGCTGGCTTTGTCTTTTACTTCAAGTTTAAGCGTCTCGTAAGCGTAATAGTTGAGGAAATCTATCGCCTCATCGACGTCTCCCATCGCGTTTGACCAGTTCTTTCCCACTTCGTATGTCATCCACGCGGCAAGTTCGTACTTCCTTAATTTCATTATACGGGCTGCCTCGAACAGGTACTCCGCCCTCTCCGCGGCGCTCGTCTTACTCCACTTTTCTGACGCTTCTTTCGCGGTCCGGACAGCCTCTTCCGCTTCTTTAATGCCCGCCTTGTATGCCCTGCCCACCACCTGTGCAGGGTCAGCCGGATTAAGCGACGCGAGCGTGTCTGATGTTTTGATCTCCCTGTCACCTATAATGATCGGATACGGGGCCTTGCGGAAGGCAATCATCCTGCCGACTTCCGCAAGCTCCTGCTCCATAATGTTGCGCTGGGAGCGTTTTGAAAAATCAGCGGTCGGCTCGTTAACGAATTCGGTATCTCCCCTTAAACCCGCGTCAAGCGCAGGCGCCACGCCGCGGCGCAGCATGTTCTCCGTTACCGTCCTTGCGGTAACAAGCTCCATCACCAGGTCAGGTGCTATTTCCGTCACGACTTTCTTGACCGACAATGCCTCTTCCGGTGTCTCAGCCGAAATACCCCTGACCGTATAGGCGTTTTTAGCGCTGCCTTTGAAAAATATCCAGTTGATATCCGGATCCGCAGCAACTCTGTTTATTACAGTATTAAAAAGCATATCAGATGTGTATAGAAGGATCTTTAATCCTTCTTTGTTAACGCCTTCTTTGATTAGCCGCCTTTCAAGTTTGAATGCGGCTTCTCGCGCTGCAACCGGAACCGCAACCTCTAATATCTCATTGCCAGCCGCGATATTCGCCATAACTGCCTGCTCAAGCTCACCTTCCGCCGGCACGTCCTCGAATATTATTACTCCCTTACCCAGTGGCAGATAGTGATACGTGTTTATCTCCGCCGAAAAACTCCTCGTCGCGTTGCTGCGCCTGTCTTCCATGATACCCCTGTAATAAGACAGCAGATTCTTTAAAGGCGTGATTCCTTCCGCCGCTTCCTTAACGGCAGTGATCTCTTCCGTTTCAGCCGGGGCTTTTTCAGCCTTAGACGGCGCGGGCTTCGCCAGCAGCTTTGTCATCTCTTCCTTATCGACAAAACTCAGCCTCAGGAACGAATCATTTGACGTGTTCTCCAGTATCCTCCTCACAAGATACGCCATCCCCACTATAAGCTTGCCGAACGGCGTGTACTCCCTTATCTCATAACCCATTTCCTTCAGCGCTTTCTTTATCGAGCCGCCCATACCGTACAACAATTGGAATTCAAACCTGGACGGGTCTATTCCCAGTTCCTGTGACTTTGTTATGGCATATGCCATATTCCTTATATTATGCGTCGCGAACGCGGGCCTTATCAGTTCTATATTCTCAAATACAAGATCCGTTATATTTTCATACATCAGGTCCGACTGGTATTTCTCGCTCAGCACCGGAGCTTCCCAGCCCCTTAGTTCCGCTATCAGCGTCTCGTATTCCCAGTAGGCGCCTTTTACCAGCCTCACCGTGAAAGTCTTATTATTCTCCCTGGCAAATTCCACCAGGTCCTTCATGTCCGCCTCGGATTCCTTCAGGTACAGCTGGATCGCTATACCGAAATTATCCCTGTTCAGTTCCTCATCCTCAAGAAGCATCTCCTTGAATATCTGTATGGTCAGCTCCTTATACGCGTACTGCTCGATGTCCACGTTTACGAATACGCCCTTTGCCTTCGCCTTGTCAACGATCTTTTTCAGCCTCGATTTTACCGCTTCTTTCGTGCCCTCGAAATCCGTGGGATCGAATTCAGGGTACAGTGAAGTGAGTTTCAGCGATACGTTCGTAAGCTTCCCCTCAAGACCTTCAGCTTCCAGCAGTTTCTCTACATAGGTATCAACATACTCGTCCGCCTCGGACTCGCTCAGCACTGCTTCGCCCAGCACGTCGACCGTGTGGTTCATACCGTTTTTGCGCGACCTGTTAACCGCCCGGGTAACATCTGCTATTGTCTCTCCGGCAAAGAAATTCTTCGCAGTCATCTTTATCGCGTAACGCACTACCGCAGCTACCAGCTTCGGCCCTATATACGGAACCAGGGCAGCACCCCTTCCGGCAAGAACCGCCGCGCGCAAAGACAGCGGAAGCCGCTTTTCATTTGCGGGAAAATACTCTTTCATGTGGCTGACGATACCCTTATCCGTCAGCTTCGGCAGCACATCGATAAAATACAGAAGCTGCAGTTTTGTGTATTCATCCTTCATGCCCCATCCCATTATCTTAGACGTGACATTAAACCTCTCGCTCAGCTTGCCCTGGTACTTATTCGCCAGCTCAAATATCTTTGTCCCGGTTGCCATCACCTCGGCTTCGGTCTTTGCTTCCAGTATCCTTTCAGCCGCGTAAACATCACCGGCTTCTTCTCCCAGCAGCAGATCACCGTTTTTCTGCATCATTATAGTCGAACCGTCTTTCTGGGTGAGCTCTATTGTAGCGCTTTTAAATATCCAATCGAAGTGCGACATAGTTATAGCATCGCCGTCATAGTTAGAACCGAATGCAAAATGATTTGTCTTCTTTACTTTTTCTTCTTCAAGAAGGTTGCCTGATATCTCTGCAAGCTCATTCAGAGGGAATGCAAACTCACCTATATGATATACATATTTAAGGTATTCCTCTTTCTTTTCTTCAGCAATCTCACCGTTATCAATAGCTTTAAGTATATTTTCTTCAGAAAGTTTCAGCGACTGTATAAGTTTTTGGGTTGCTTCTCCGTCACCCCATATTTCAGGTTCACCAGATTTATCTTTGGCTATATACCCATTTTTTATCCTGACAAATACAGGTTTATCGACTTTCATCGTTCTCTGGCCCTGTTCATCTATGATCGTACCCGATACATCAAACGCTATAACGCCGTTTGTCTTTAGAGAACCTACGACAGGTGAGAAGAAACTCTCGCCGGTAGGAATATTACTGTAGAATTCATTATCCACTTTGCCAACATCTTCAAGAGGTTTCCTTCCTTCTATATCAACGACCAGATCTGTCCCGAGCGGAGTTGTTACATGAGCCGTTACTGCGTTCTCTGTTATCTCAGCTATCCGGTCTGCATTTGCCCGCATCTTTTTATAATCTGCGGGTACCGCCCTGTTATACATCTCTTTCGTTATTCCGGGGCCATTGACCGATCTTATAAGTATCTTTTGTCCTTGTTTATCATACTCTTTCTGCAGTTCTTCCAACTCGTGGAAATGCATCGGATCCATATCCCCTATTTTTATATTACCTATCGTTGACTTGCCCATTGCAAGCACATAGGTCATATTTTTCTCCGTTTTCTGCTTGTTCTTCAATATCGTGGAATTAATAAAATCATTAAATGATTTATCAACTGTATCCGATGTGGTCTTAGTCGGCTGGATGAACATAAGCGGTGACATGCCTTTTTCTTCCAGCTGTCTGTAATTTTCAAGCAGTATCTCAAGCCCGTCCTGGTACGGATTCGCTAAAAGAACGAAATTCTCAGAACCGTCTACCCGAAAGAATTCGTCAAGGGCCACTTCTGTTGTTTTGGCAAGTTCTGAGTCTACAACGAACTCCTTAATACCGGAAAGATCCAGTTTATTCAAACTATGATCTCCTACCCATACAGCATTAGCAGTCATCAGACTCCTCTGAATATCCGCATTAGCGCTCGGAGCGGACAGTATCATTGTCGGCCTGGCGCCAAAAGCTGCCAGCACATCATAGAGCGCCATCGCTTCCTTGAAGAGATCCGTATTCGGCTGGGTGAATATCCTGACTTCCTGGCCGGGCCTGTATTTAAAAAGATCGTATTTCTTAAATACATCCGATACGCTGGCCTTGATATCTGTGAAATTTGAGAATGACTTCATCTCTTCTATCATCAGTTTATAGAGATCGTTGTAAGACTCTATACCTTCACGGTATAATGACACAAGTTCTTCTGCTCTTTTTACGAGTATGCGGTTATCGCGGTTTTCGTTAGCGATCGACTGGTATCTTCTGACTTCCATATCGAGCATCCTTCTTTCTGTATCCGCAGACTCCTGAATAAGAGAAAGATCATAACCGCCTCTTTCGACATCCTTCATCATGTCGTCCCATGCCTGCCAGATATCATTTTTAAGATTCTTCTTATACGCTTTCCATTGGCGGCTGCTCATCTCATCGATTTTCATGCCGTATCCCACATCTTCAACTTCTTCTTTAGTTAGTGCATCAAATTTGAGCGGGGACACATGGTCTTCTCCATATGTTTCCTGCGCTTCAAGAAGCATATCACGGCGTGCATTAAGCGCTTCGAATACTTCAGCCGGTACTGCGTCAAATCCGTTGTAATACTCTATCATACGGTCTACCTTTGCAAGGTTCTCAGGTACACGTACCGTAAACTGGTTCTTATATGATTCTACCGAATAATCCATACCCAGTGTATCCTTGAATATTTCCTTAAGATCTTCATATAATGGTATATAACCCAGCGGAGTCTTACGCGCTCCTACTTCTCCATGAACCCTCATCTCCATCCATTTGTACCAGGCTCTTGTGTATTCCCTGCCGGCTACCATCTTGCCTTCACTATCGCTTAAGAAATAGTTTACTCCGAATACCTTCGGAGCTTTTTCTACCTTCTTCGCAAAATCAAGATGCTGTTTTATATACGCTCCAAGCGGGATCGTAAGAAATACCATGTTTGACATCGGGCTTACTTTTCGCACTCCGGCTTTTCCAAGTTCCTGAGCTGTTGTCTCGGATTCTATTGTTGCTCCGATAACTACGCCGTTGGGCCAGTCAAACGCTTCAAATACAAGCGGTAATGTATCAGTGTCTCTTCCGCCGTAGACTACAGCCGAGAGTTCTTTACCTGCCTTGTCATCCCAGGTCGGGTCAAGATTCTCAAATGTCTCTATCGGAGCTGTAAACCTTGCATTCTTATGAGATACCGGTGTATCACTGTCTTTTGTCCATTCACCGGCATAGTTTATGCCTTCTTCAGGGGCTTCGGTGCCTTTTCCCTTCCAGTATACTTCGCCATCTTCGGTCATCAGTATATTGGAATATATTATCTCGCCGCCTTCATGTAATGCCTTCCAGATTATCGGGTCATCTTTTGCATTGATTCCATCGATTATCCCGAATATGCCTTTCTCTACATTTACTATTCTGGCTTCGCCGTCTATCGCCCTTATATGCGCTAGATCATCTCCTACCAGATAACCGCCTTCAAGTAAGGCGGTAGATGTCTTGCCGCAGCCTGACGGAAATGCGCCGGAGAAATATGTTACTCTTCCGTCTTTGCCTTTTACTCCCATAACAAGCATATGCTCTGCTAACCAGCCTTCTTTATATGCATGGCTGTTTGCAAGCCTGTGCGCTAGTTTCTTTAATCCTAAAGAGTTACCGGCATACTGGTTGTTTATCGTATAGACCGTATCTGATGCCGGGTCTATGTAAATCCGGCGGTTCTTAAGATCTATCGATGTATTCATTTCATCAAGCTCTCCTGCCGAGTGCAGGAACTTGAACAGATATTTAAGTTCTGATTCTTTTGTAAACACACTGTAGCCATTCCTGTAAAGAAGGTTCTCGCTGTGTGCTACATAGTATGAATCTGTAAGCTGAAGACACGGTATCGTAAACTCTGAATCCAGTGGATTAAGTGCTGCAAAGTTTACTACCATATCCTTATTTTCCATAACATCTTCAAAAAGACCGGTTATTTCATTCAGGCCTTTTTCTCTTTCAAGCGTGTTTATTCCTTTAAGTGTATCCAGCTTGTCTTCTGATAACAGGATCCGTGTGTTCTCTACGTCTCTTGCCTGATCACCGACATTATCGAAATGGATTGTATGGCCGGCTTTACCGAGTGTCAGCTCTTCACCCTTTTCGATTGCCTTTTGTTTGATATATTCCAGATCTGCTTTAGAGCCGGTATTAAGAAATACGTTCGCCGGGTTGGTTCTCTTTATCTCTTCATAAAGGAACTCTTTTACGCGAGGATCTTTTACCTTCGCTAGTTTTGCGTATTCTGTTTTGCCCAGTTTTTCCTGAAGGAAGATATTCACTTCTGATTTCTCTATTGTGTATTTTCCTCTTATCAAAGTAATTATCATGGCGGCAGTCATTATAAGACCGGGTGTAGCAATTGCCGCAGCTACAGCAAGCGAGCCCATTCCTGTAATAAGATTTAGCAAAGCAAAAAACAGACCGAAGATTGTCAATCCACCTGCAATTAGTGTTTCTATATTCGCAGAACCTTTATCGCTGGAAAATGGAGATAATTTTTCACGAGCGGGATTAAGAATATCTTCAATTGCATCAGAGAATATCTTCGTTGCACTATTTATTTTGCCTAACTCATGGGGTATTGGTTTGCCTTTGTATAACCAGTCCGGAGGTTCATGTATAGAGCCTACGACAGCCGCAAAACCTTCTCTTTTTTCTATTTTCTCAGTTAACATTATTTTGTTTTTTACATCAAACAGTTCTTCCATTCTGTATTCTGCGTCAGGCAATTGACTCAACAACTTATTGAATTGGTCTGCAAGTACTTTATTTACTTTCTCAAAATACCTGTAAGCTTCTTCCTGTGTCTTGTCTGAATCCACTTCTATGATCAAATCTATGTCAGACATAATACCCGCATTCATTTTGCTTGTACTGCCAAACCCCCAGATATTCCTTATGCCATCTACTTCCTGGACAAAATCTTCTACTATCAGATTTTCCACAAAATACCTTAAAAGGCTATGTATGGAGCTTCTTCTATCTTGGATTTCATCTATTATCTGTATTTTATTTTTCAACCCAATTTTTACCCGCGTTTTTTCCAGCGCTTCTTCGAACAAACCGCTCACCGTGACTGTTTTTTCATCAACCGGAGGCGCGCGTTGCTGAAGCGTCTTAGATATACGCTGCATAGAATACAGGTCGCCGGCCATGCGCCAGCTTATCCCGTAATTCTTGTATTCCTCCATTATATCGGCTACCTGTTTTGCCGCCGCTTCCATCATCTCGCGACGCATCTTGCCGACCTCTTCTGTTGTAAGCCACTTGCCTGTAACTGCCTGCATAGTCTCAAAACTCGATACCGTCACACCGGCCGCATTCACAAGAGTATCAGGAAATACCTCTATCCCGCGGCCGATAAGCAGACGCTCCGCTGCCTGAAGAGTAGGTCCGTTCGCTCCCTCAAGTATCATCTTCGCCGTTATCAGATGCTGGTTATTAACTGTTATCTGGTCTTCCTTTGCCATCGGCATAACTATATCCACATCCGCTGACAGAAATGCCTCAAGGGACTCCGATGCATCTACCACACGTATGTTTAAACTGCCCGCATGTTCCGAATCCGCAAAATCCTTTACTGTCTTGCCCTGTTTATCCACCCAGTCAAACAGCTTCTCTATATTTATTCCGCGCTCATGGTTATCTTCGATTATTATGAACTGCGTTTTACCGGACTTGTCTACACCGGCAAATTCCGTAAGCGTATTTATTACGCCGCCTTCACGGTAGAATGACAATGCCGCATAACGAGCCACATTACCGAAACCCTGAAGCGATGCTTTCAGACCATTTATGCGCTCTCCGCGGCTTGTAAGTATTGCGCGCAGAACATCTATGGCACCATACCCCGTTGCCTCTGTCCGGCCTAATGATCCGCCCATATCCACCTGTTTGCCGGTATACACTCCCAGCCACGGCACAGGTTTGCTGTTCTTCCTGGAATATTCCGTCATAGCTTCCACAAAAGGACAGTCAAGCTCAGCATATCTGTCTATATCATCCAGTATCTTCTTAAGTATCCTGTATAATGAAAGATCAGCATTCTTTATCTCATCCGTCTTCTCTACCAGATACCTTATATATTCGTCTTCATACCACTTCAGTATCCCGCCGGTATACATATCAGGCGCAGGTATGTCTATCTCTATCCCTACCTGGCCGGCCTCAACCATAGACCGACTGTGTGCCCGGGCTATCCGGCTCAATGACAGTTGGCTGTTCCAGTCCTTTGTATCCGTAAGTACTGCCTTTATTCTACCGCCGGCATCCTTACTTATTTCCACATTACCAACATAGACCGCGCCTTTGCCGCCGCCCAGGTCAAGGTTAAGTGTCCCGTTCTTCAGACTCATACCTATTGCCAGAGCCTCAGCATCACCAGTCACATACTTCGATATCAGGTTCCTTGCATAACCAAGCAGTATATCTTCTTCGCCTTCGCTCCAGCTTAAAGAGTTAAGTTTTTCCAGAACTTCAACGAACTTCCTGTCATTATTTAATATCAGTGCCGCTATATACCTTATGCCTCCCTTGGCCGGCCCGAGTACTATGTTATTCTTAACACGTACCATAAACTTCGCAAAATCACCCTTTACATCTACCCATTCGCTGTATATGTCATAAGGCTTCTGCAGCATCTCTATCACTTCATCAAGTATTCCCAGGCCCTTACGCACTGCCGCATACTTCTCAGATCCCAGTTCACTCACCCTGCGGTTCATGTCCTGCTTGTACTCATGCTCCGTCTCTTCTATCAATTTCTCACTTTCACTGCGGACACGCAGATCCATTTTTCCGCCTTCTGGCGACACTACTGCTTCAGATTCATCTATAGTCCTAATCGGTTCCTGCCCGGATATTTTCTCTAATTTTGCATTTTCAATTACTTTTAGTACTTCTTTTAACTTATCGGTTACGTCATAATATTCACGTACTCCGAATATTTCTTTTGTTCCAAGGAACCTGAGATAATCCATTTTTTTCAGCGATTTGATCTTCTCTGCAATATACCTGTCCATCTCTTCTCTTATAGCCCGGTTGCCGGATATAGCCGAAGTATTATTCCTCTGAATAGCAGCTATATGAGCATTTGCAAGCTGTGAAAGCAGTTCTTTTACAGGTTTATGAGTGTCAACGATTTCCGCGACAATCGCTTTATCCGCATCAGTTGCATTCATGGAGACTTTTAAAACTAATAGATCTTCATATATGTCTTCAATACCTAAAATGTCTATATCCCTGCCGCCTAAGCCGTATATATAGTTTCTTAGAATTATATTATCCCGGCCCTTTTTATTGCTTAAGGCTGAACTTATGTCTGCAAAAAGCGGCGATACCGAACCGAGAGTGAGCGATTTATCCATAATTGCTACCGCCTGGCCGGGTTTTATGAGTTCTGCTATCTCTTTAGCGGGAAACGGCCGGTAGCTCTGTACTGCAATAATGCCTGCTTTTATACCTTGGGCTCTTAATTTATCTACAACGACCTCTGCCGTTTCGCCTGTTGAGCCCATTGCGACTATAACTATATCAGCGTCTTTTGTTTGATATGAATTCACTTTAGCGTAATCTCTGTCAGAAATCTTCGCAAAATCTTTCATAACTTCAGAGATGACCCTGTCCGCGTTATCCATTCTGTCAGATAGTTCCTTTTTATGTTCGGTCTGGTAGTTCTGAAGATCTATAGAACCTATGGCAATCCTTTCTTTTAACAGACTGATATCCGGTTCATATTCGCCTACAAACTTCTTTACGGCCTTATCATCCAGCATATCCACCAGATTCTTTGTATGACTGGTAATAAACCCGTCATATATAACCATTATCGGCAGGCCCGCTTTCTCGGCAATAACCTGGCCCATGATTGTAAAGTCATACGCTTCCTGTGGATTCCTTGCAAAAAGCTGTATCCAACCCTGATCTCTTGCAAGCATAACATCACTGTGGTCACCGTGCATATTTGTGGGTGCGGCAAGCGCTCTTGATGCAACAGTCATAAGGATCGGGCAGCGCGTCATCGATGCTATCGGCAATACCTCCATCATGTACGCTAATCCTTGTGAAGTCGTAGCTGTCATTGCGCGCACACCTGAGGCTGATGCACCGACACATGCGCTCAATGACGAATGCTCACCATCCACCCTCATATATTCTGAATCTATATCACCGCTATTCTCGTAATCCGAGAGTATTTTAATAACATCTGAAGACGGGGTAATAGGAAAGGCGGTAATCACAGCCGGATTGATCTGTCTCACAGCCTCTGCTGCTGCTTCATTTCCGGTTAATACACTGGTCCTTACCAGGTAATTCAGGTACTCTTCAATATCTTCTCCGGC
>JBDRKX010000046.1:0-29201 GCA_043813605.1 Elusimicrobiota bacterium
GTGATTGATGATGAAACAAGTATTTTAAACCTGGTGGAGCGGGCATTAACAAAACAAGGCGTTGATGTAACAACTTCAACAACAAGTTATCAGGCCTTAGGCAAGATTAAAGCCGGGAGACATTATGATTTAGTAATCTCCGATTATAAGCTCCGAGAAACACTTGGGCTTTCTCTGCTTTCTAAAATTCTATTGCTCAAACCAAAGACTAAAACAATTCTTATGTCCGGCTCCAGTTTTACAGGAGATGAAGTTTCCCAAATGAATATTCACGGCTATTTGCACAAGCCTTTTGAACTCAGAGATTTAAAAAAGACAGTCGAAAAAGTCCTGACGGAGGTGTCATTATGAAAAAGTGCGCTATTTACACACGAGTAAGTACAGATAACCAAGCCGAGAAGGAATATAATTCCTGCAGAACACAGGAAGATAAGATCAAGTCATACATTAACAGCCAAGAGGGCTGGGGAATATACAATATATATTCTGATGAAGGATATACGGGAGCAAATTTAGACCGCCCGGCTTTTAAAAGAATGATGCATGATATCAGCAATATAGATATCATTCTCTTTTACAAACTTGACCGGCTTACAAGAAGTCCGAAAGACTTCTATAATCTTGTAGAACAGTTTGAAAAACATCATATCGATTTTATTTCCATTACAGAGAAATATGACACTTCAACCCCCTCCGGTCGTTTACTTATGAATGTAATTTTGACGGTAGCTCAGTTTGAAAGGGAACTTACAAGTGAAAGAACCAAACATAAAATGATTGAGCGGGCTAAAAATGGAATGTGGAACGGGGGCACTATTCCCTTCGGATATAAAGTAATAAACAAAAAACTTGAACTAGACAAACATGAAGCTTTTGCAGTTAATGAAATGTTTAAGACATATACACAAACAGGCAGTTTAAAAAAAGCATATTATTCAATAAATGCTCTGGGCTTCAAATTCTCTCAGCAGCGGATTCATACAATACTTAGAAACCCGGTATATATCGGACAGACGAGATATGACGGCAAATTATTTGACGGTATCCATGATCCTATTATTTCAAAAGCGATGTTTGAGTCTGCATCAAAAACACATAAACCACCAAATAAAAAACATAGAACCTATAGAAAATATGCTCTTGCCGGAATTATCCACTGCAAAGATTGCGGATTAGCCATGACTCCTTCTTTCAGTAACAAAAAAAAGGACAGAAGACTTATCAGATATTTTTATTATAGATGCATAACGACTCTCAAAAAAGAATGGAAAGACTGTCGCACCCGGCAGGTTAATGCAGATAAACTGGAGAAGTATATATTAAATCAGTTTTTGAGATTGTTATCCGATCCGCTCTACCTCGAAACATATTTGAGAAATCATCAGTTCGAATCCCTGTCGGCACCCCAGAAACTCCTCGAACTCCCTGAAGCACAAATCAAGGAACTCCAAAACAGGGTCACAAAAACGGTTTTAGCTGTCGCTGAAACCATGAAACAGCCGAATTCTGATGAGAAGAATATGGCATTAAAAAAATGTATTAAGAAAATAAATTATTCCCCCCACCAAATTGAAATTGAGTTGTCTCTTTCAGAGCCAACCGACGACAAAAGGGCTGGAGAAGAGGGTAGGCGTCCGCGAGCAGGTGCCCGTGACCTTGCCACGAGCTCCTGCTCGCGATCTGAAAATTTGCCTGTTAATAACTTATCTGTTTTTTCTGATTTAGAAAGTTCGATACCAAAGGGTTGGCTGGGGAGGGAGGATTCGAACCCCCGAATGCCGCCGCCAAAGGGCGGTGCCTTACCGCTTGGCTACTCCCCAGTAATTGTTTCGATAGTATTTGAAACGAGCCAGGACCTGTATCCGAAATTCTCGCTTAATATCTGCGATATAGACTCCGCAGTCTCTGCATCGTCCGCAATTGCGAATAAACATGCCCCGCTGCCTGAAAGAAGGGGAAATGTACCCCAGTTGACCAGACGGTTCTTCAGATCCCTGAGTACAGGATATCTCTTGAATACCACTACTTCAAGATCGTTTCTCAGAATATCTGCCCATTCTCCCCTCTTATAACAACTGATTATTGTATTCAGTTCATCTTTTTCTGTCAACTTGCCGCCGGGATAATTATCGTATATCTCTTTTGTCGATATCTCTATTCCGGTATCGACAATAATTATCTCTTTTTTTCCTTTGAAAAGGTTCTCAAAAGGTATCACCGTTTCACCGCGGCCGGTAACCACGCCGGCGCCGGGGTGAAGAAAAAAATTAACGTCACTGCCAAGCTCTCCCCCTATTTCACCCAGCTTATTGACCTCCATGTTGAGTCTCCACAGCCTGTTAAGATGCTCCAGCACACAAGCACAATCGGATGACCCGCCGCCTAAGCCACGGCCGGCAGGTATGTTCTTTTCTATCTTCATCCGGCACCCGCTCCCCGAAGGAGCCATCTCTTTGAGAAGCATCGCTGCCCTATACATCAGATTGTTTTCCTGAGGGAGCCAATCAGGACCTTCCACCGTTATCTCGTCTGCCGGCTCGATACTAATACGGTCATATAATCCTATCTTAACCATGATTGATACGATATTATGGTATCCGTCATCCCTTCTGTTCCCAACATTGAGAAAAAGATTAATCTTTGCCGGCGCCCTGAATTCCATAAACTATCCTTATATCAATAACCGTCTTTTTTCTGCTTATCATGATCCTGCCAGGAAGCTCTTTTCCCGATACTGTTACATAATCTGAATATTCTATGTCAGCTCTTTTCCTGTTATCAGAGAAAAGGTGTCTCCAGTACCGGAATATCTCACTATAACCGTCTACCGAAAGTTCTTTTTCTGTTATACTGTTTTTTTCCACTATTACCTTGCCCAGCGGCTGGCCATATTCATCCTGGAAATATATGCTGAATCTATCTTCCGGCCCATCAACTTTAAATACCCCCCGTGCCGAAGACAACATCCCGAAAGAAGACCCGGTTACAGCAAAAGTCATAACGCCGCCGAAACTTATATCAAAAGCGGCATGCCTGCCTGAACAGGCTGTAATAATGAAAGAACAAAAGAGTATGGCACCCCACTTCAATTCTCGAGCTCTTTGATCTTTGTTTTGAGCTCATCATTTTCAGGAGCAAGCTCAAGTGCTCTTTTATACGAAGACTTTGCCTCCGATTTCTGATTCAGCTTAAGATATATGTCACCCAAATGCTCAAAGATCACCGGATCATCTTTTATCTTTACCACAGCCGCCTTCAGTTTTTTAAGGGCTTCTTCATGTCTTTCCTGTTTATAATAAACCCAGCCAAGACTGTCTATATAGGCTGCATTCTCAGGATCAGTGTTAAGCGCTTTCATTATATGCTGTTCCGCTTTATCCAGATTAATCCCTTTTTCCGCCCAAGTGTAACCGATATAATTATGGGCACCCGGATGGTCAGGATCAAGCTCGAGACACCTGTCGAACATCTTAAAAGCCTCTTCTGCATTGCCCATCCTGTCGTTTACTACTCCAAGATGAAAAAGCACTTGTTCGTCAGTTCTCAGCACCAGGGCTGTCAGCAGGGCATTCAAAGACAATTCGTTCTCTCCCTGGAACTCGTATGTAAGTCCCAGTAGATACCATCCCATAAACTCGTCGGGATAGAGCTCGGTAACCTCCTTGAACACAAGAGATGCTTTTTCTATTTCTTCCATCTCGCTGTATAATGTCCCCAACCTCAAAAGAACCGCTATACCGTCATTGGTCGCATCTCTCAGCTCAAAGAGAACTTCCAGTGCTTCGGCATGTTTTTTTTCTTCCTGATAAAGTTCGGCCATAAGAAACAATGTATGTACATCCCGCGGATTATCTTCCAGGTTAAGCCGGAGATATTTTTCAGCTTTCCGATGCTCTTTAAGGAATCCGTAGACACGCGCTATCTGCATGTAGACTTCTTTAGATTCTGCTCCGTATTTTATTGCTGTCAGGTAATTCTTGACCGCAGTATTATACTTTTTCAACTCTAGGTATATATCCGCAAGCGCGAGCCGGGCATAAACATTACTCGGGTCGTTCTTCAGTATTATTATGTATTGTTTAAGGGCAGACTTATACTCTTTTTCTTTCTCGTGAAGGGCTGCTATATTAAGACGTATTACATCATTGTCTGGATTCACTTCTATTATCTTTGCATATGTCTCCAGGGCTTTATCCGGATCTTTGGTATGCGCGAATATATCGGCAAGCAGTTCAAGAAACTTCGGATCGTTCGGACGGCTGCCGTACATCTTTATTCCAAGTTCCCGGGCTTTCCAGTAGTCTCCTGTAATATAATACAGTTCCAGAAGATCCCATCTTATTGTCCAACTGTCCAAATCCAGTCTCACTGCTTCTTCAATGCTGTCTATAGCTTTCCCTATCTGCCCTTTGTGTATATATATTCTTCCCATGAGGTAATGATAATACGGGGTTTTTTCAGGATGTTTTCTGTAGATCGCGCCGGCAGACATCCTGCATATAAATACTGCCACTATTAATGCTGTTATAATCTTTTTCTTATCCATTTTTCTCATCTATCATTGCCTGATAGATATTCATAAATTCGTTTACTGCAGAATCTCCTTTTTTTTCTTTTAGCGCGATAGCGATCTGTTTAAGTGTCAGATCTTTGAGCTTATCTCCCGGAACATCAGGTTCTTCACTGTGAGCAGTGCTTGACATGACTTTTAAAATATCGTGAATCTTCAAGTTCATCAGGGCATCCACACAGTCAGAGTCGAATTTTGAAGATCTTAATATTTCTATCTCCTCTACGACCTGGTCTATGGGCATCGGTTTTCTGTAATGTCTTCTGAATGTGAGCGCATCAAAAACATCTGCAACTGCCATTATTTTGGCGAGTTCAGGTATATCGTCACCATTGAGTTCATCGGGGTACCCTGTGCCGTCTATTTTTTCATGGTGCGATGACGCTACTGCAGGAATATCCCTGTACCTTGGGGAAAAATAGGTCTTTTCCAGTATCTTCCTTGTTATTACTGCATGTGTCTTCATGTGGTTGAATTCGTCTTCTGTCAGGCTCCCCGGTTTAGTCAGCACTGATTCGCGCACTCCTATTTTACCTACGTCGTGCAGAAGAGAAGCATACTTTAAAACACTCAGCGAATCCTTATCGTAATTCATATTGGCAGCCATCATAGTAGCGTACCCGCAGACCCTGTGCGAATGGCCTGCTGTTGACGGATCCCTTGCGTCTATAGCTTCTGCAAGTGTATCAATAAAAGAAGTGAATGATTTTTTTAGCTCTTCATATAATGTCGCACTTTCTATGGATGAAGCCGCCTGCCTGGCGAGAAGCACCAGTATTTCTTCATCGCGGCTGTCAAACACCTTATTATTCTTTTTGTTCATCACTTCAAAGATGCCTATTATTTCTCCCATCTGATTTTCCATTGGTATGCACAGGAGACTCTTTGTCCTGTAACCTGTCTGTTTATCAACTTCCCGGTTGAACCGGCTGTCTTCATAAGCGTCAGTGACATTTATCGCCCTGCCTGTTCTCACCGCATCACCGGCAAGACCTTTATCTGCTGAAAACCTTATCTTTATCGTTCCCATACCATGAGCTACCCAGCTGTAAAGCTCATTCGTCTTTCTGTCCAGCAGGAAAACCGTACACCTGTCCGCTTTGAGTATCTCTTCTGTGAACCCGGCAAGTATATTTAATATACTCTCAACATTATGTAGAGCGCTTATCTCAGTAGAATACTCAAGTATAAGTGAAAGTATCCGCTTCCACTCGAACAGGTCTTCAGCCTGCCCGGCTGTTTCATTAATGCTCATTTTTTCCATATGTTCCTGCAGTTGTTTTTCATATATTTTCAGCATCTCATCCCCATATACAACGAACCGCACAAAGTCAATGCTGTCATTTGCCTTTAGAAATTCTATCACACTGGAAACTGCAACTTTAGCAGCTTTATCAGCAGGATATCCATATGCACCGGCACTTATCGCAGGAAAAGATATCGTCTTTATTCCGTTATCCGCGGCTGTCTCCAGGCTGCTTGTATATGCCGAACCAAGCAGCCTTGAATCATCATCTGTGCCCTTGTATACAGGTCCCACCGTATGTATTACATATTTGGCTTTTAGACAATAACCGCGCGTAATCTTTGCCTCCCCGGTATTACAACCGCCTATTTTTCTGCACTCACCCAGAAGCCCGGGGCCGGCCGCCCTGTGAATAGCTCCGTCTACACCGCCTCCACCGAGCAGAGACTTATTCGCAGCATTGACTATAGCCTCCGTTTCCTGATGCGTTATATCGTCTTTTACCACATCTATTATGCTGTTTTTAATGCGTATTGCTAAATTTTGTTGATTTTGCATAGACAATAACCCTGTCATTAGCCGTTAATAATAAGAATAAGTATATATTTAAATTCCTAAAAATTCAAAAATACGTTACGGATAGTTTACTTGATTTTCCATAAATTTTGCATTTATCCGCATCCGTTAAACATCAAATAAATCAACTTGACTGAGATTTTTTTATAATATAGAATTATTTTACCGCCGGGATGGCGGAATTGGCAGACGCAGTGGACTCAAAATCCACCGGACTCAGGTCCATGGGGGTTCGAGTCCCCCTCCCGGCACCAGATACTATGGTATATTTTATCAATAAAACAGCAAAAAAATGGTAATGCGCACACTTACTCTTAAAGAGGTTCTCCTCCAGGAAAAGCTTATAGACCCTGAAAAACTCAATGATCTTGAGCTTCGTGCAAAACAGCTCGGAAAACATCTTGAACAGGTAATAATCGATTCACAAGCAATATCAAAACAGGACTTTCTGCAGGCATTGAGCTGCAAATGGGGAGTTAAAACAGTAGACCTGGATGCACTTGAAATAGATGAAGATGCTGTAAGGATGGTGCCGGAACCCACATCCAGAAGGTACCTTATCCTGCCTTTTGCTAAAGCTGAATCTGAATTATATACCGCCATGGCGCGGCCGTGGGATATAACAGCTATAGAAGACCTTCATCTCAGGACAAATTATGAAATAAAACCCTACCTTGCTCTTCCTGAAGACATAACCAAGGGTTTGAATAAAATATTTACGCAGGACTCCAAGATATCAGATTATATAAGTTCTATGACTACAGATAAAACAGGTAAAGGGGCCGTTATAGAAGAGGATAATTCAAAGAGGGAAGAGATATCTATGGATCATTCCAGAGAAGACGATGAAAAACAAGCCCGTAAGATCGCTAATGCGATAATACTGGAATGTATCGGCAGAAGTGCTTCTGACCTGCATATAGAGCCCTTTGAGAAGTCTCTAGTGGTAAGATACCGCATTGACGGCCAATTACACAAATCATCCTTTGATATCCCTAAATCGCTGCTCAACGCAATCATGGCCAGGATCAAGATCATGTCAAAAACCATGAATATAACAGAAAAGAGGATTCCTCAGGATGGACGCATACAGATAACAGTTCAGGGAAGACCTATAGAATTCCGCGTTAATACCATTCCCACTGCATACGGTGAAAGCTGTGTAATGAGGATACTGGACCGATCAAGTATAATGGTTGATCTCCAAAAACTGGGCTTTCTAGATGATACTTTTGCCGGCCTGACGCAAGTATTGAAAAAACCGTATGGTATTATCCTTGTATGCGGTCCCACAGGAAGCGGCAAATCCACTACATTGTATTCTGCACTGAATTATCTTCTTGGAGAATCAAAAAAACTGCCTGACGGGACCATAAGCTCCGTTTCTCCTAAAAAAATTATCACAGCGGAAAATCCGGTTGAATATGACCTCGCAGAAGTAGTACAGCTGCCGATTAATCCCGACGCAGGGCTGAACTTTCCTGAAGCCATGAGAGCTTTTCTGCGCCAGGATCCGGATATAATAATGATAGGTGAAATAAGAGACAGGGAAACAGCCCAGATAGCAATGGAAGCCGCGTTAACAGGACATCTTGTCCTGTCTACTATACATACAAACGATGCTCCCAGTGCTGTCGCACGGCTTGCTGAAATGCAGGTTCCCACCTATCTCATATCATCCGCAATGGAAGCTGTCCTGGCCCAAAGACTTATAAGGACCATCTGTAAGTCCTGCAAGACAAAGATGGAAGCAATCCCCCAAAAGCTGCAGGAAGAATTTGATAAACTCGGATTAACCGAAGACGATATAAATGTACAAATAGGCAAGGGCTGTAAAGAGTGCGCGGGAACAGGATATAAGGGAAGATCAGGTATCCACGAGCTCCTTATATTTGATGCGGAGATCAGGGAACTGCTTTCAACAACAGTCGGCTCGGGGCCTATTACTAAACTAGCAAAGGAGAAAGGCATGAGACAGATAATGCAAGATGGTATTATAAAAATAGCTCAGGGCGTAACCACATATGAAGAACTCTTGAGGGTAAGCCAGTAATGAACAGTTGTCCGAAATGCGATAAGATAATCCTGACAGATTACAAGTTCTGTCCCAAATGCGGTTATTCAATAGCAGGTGATTCTTCCGAAACAACAGCGGCGGCGCCACCGGCTCCCCTCTCTGACACGGGGACCGATGCTCGCGCACTTAAATTCTTCAATGTAGCTCAAAGCCTCAGTACTGCAAATAATATCGACCAGCTGCTCAATAAGATCGGGCAGGCGGTCGAAGACCTGCTCGATGCCGAGCGTTCTTCAATAATGCTCATTGACGAATCCGGTGAAAACCTTTATTTCAAGTCTGCCACCGGAGAAGACATACTGAAAAAACTGAAAATACCGCTCGGTCACGGGGTTGCAGGCTGGATCGCACAGAACAGAAAAGCGGATATAGTGAACGACCCCTATAATGACGCGAGGTTTTCTCCTGAAACAGATAAGAAAACCGGGTTCAGGACTAACTCTATCATCGGGGCCCCGATGATACTCGGGGATGACCTTGTGGGAATAGTAGAAGCGATAAATAAGAAAAACGGCAAATTTTCCGATCATGATATGGAAACACTGCTGGGTTTTGCCGGTCTTGCCGCCATCAGTATTGCCGATACAAAATTAAAAACAGATCAGAATAACTTTTTTTCAAATATGCTTGATTTCCTTGTTATGGGCAGTGAAGCGCTTGGCCATCCGGAGCCTTCACCCAAAGGCCACACATGGGAGATAGCCCGTTATGCCCCTCAGATAGGCAAAGAACTCGAAATGACAACGGAAACACTGCATCTTTTAAACCATGCCGCGCTTATACATGATATCGGGTTTCTCGGGCTTGAAAATACTGAGCTCGTCGGGATAAAAATAGACATAGACCTTAACGATGTAGCAAAATTCAAACTTCATCCTGTAATAGGCGCCGAAATGATAAAGGGGATCAAGACCATGAAGAATCTCAGCTCTTTCATCCTGTATCACCACAGGTACCGGAACGGGACAGGTTTCCCCGAGAATATCGACCCAGATAAAATCACAGAAGAGATGGAAGTTATCTCCATATTGGAAGACTACTTCACGCTTGGGAATAAAGAAACTATAGATCCATGCAGATATTCCCCGCGTGTCTTTCAAGCTTTCTCTAAAATCGTTCCCTAATTAATGACCCTGATAAAAAGAAAATTAACCCTGTTTCTGGGTATACTGTTAAGCATTTTTTTTCTCTTCCTTGCATTGAGAAAAGTCGATTTTCTGCATGTCCGACAGCTGTTCATGGATACCAATTACCTTTATATCATACCATGTTTTTTTATATACTTAGCCGAATTTAATCTCAGGGCATACCGCTGGTGGATCCTGGTATCCCCTATAAAAAAAGGAAAATACATCAACTTTCTCAGTGCCACTCACATAGGTTTCTTTTCCAATACCATACTTCCCATGAGGGCAGGAGAGATCGTTAAAGTACTGCTTATATGCGGAAAAGAAAAGATCTCAAAAGCCAGCATGCTGGCCACCCTGATAATAGAGCGCGCTATGGATATATTTGCACTGCTTACGATGATATATATTGCTTCATTCTTTTTTTCATATCCTGAAAGCATCAAGAAGATACTCCTGGTCACTATACTGATACTTGCCGGATTCATCCTGGTTTTTTACGGCCTCATGTATTACCGCTCAGGGACTATCAGATTTATTAGTATATTCTTTAAAGTTCTGCCGGCAAAATTCAGGCACGGACTCAAACGGGCTCTCGATCTGTTTATCGACGGACTGGAGATCCTCAAGAAGACGCATCACGTTATACTCACATTAACACTTTCAATATCCATATGGCTTTCCGAGGCCCTGCTTATGTTACTTATAGCTAAAGGTATGGGCATAAATGGAATAGACTACTTCGGCACTATGTTTTTAATAGCCATAATAGCCATAGGCACATCCATTCCCTCTTCTCCCGGCTATGTCGGCGTGTTCGAGTATTTCGGTATACTTGCATGTTCTGTCCTGGGTATTGCAAAGAGTACTGCTCTAGGCTATATACTGTTTTTTCACGCATTTCAACTGGTAACTCTTTCGGCGGCAGGAATGTTCTTCGTTACAAGAGAACACATATCTATTGTGCAGCTTGAACAGGAAGCTGAACAAGAAGATCAATAGCTTTTTTCTATTGCTTTTATTACCTCTTCTTTTGACGTTATATATGCTTCAACATTTAATCCCGTCAGCAGGGATAATGCTGCCCGGATGTCCTCGTCCTGCGGTTCAGACATTGCCACTTTCAGCACTTCGTTCTTTTTCTCAAAAGGTATCAGCATATGCTGACGTGCAATGTTTGCAGGTACGTATTGGATAATATCAGCAGGTATTTTCCCGTATTCCGATATCCTCAGATAGGAATAACCCAGTTGCTTGCCGACAAGAGAGAGTATTATCTCCTGGTCAACGTACCCCATAGACGATAAAATATCGCCGAGCCTCATCTTTGATGTTTTCTGTTTTTCCAGGATCTCCGACAGTTTCTTGTCATCTATAAGATCGAGTGATTTCAATATCTCACCCAGCCTCTTATTTGCCAGTATTTCTCTTGCTTTAAGACTCATGTAAAGATTTTCCTCTATAAAATACTCTTTTTATGGATTCTAACACAAAAAAGAGATAATGTAAATATATATAAAACAACCGGTGAACTTACGTTCACCGGCAATTAATTCTGGTAGCGGGGGCAGGATTCGAACCTACGACCTCCGGGTTATGAGCCCGACGAGCTACCAGACTGCTCCACCCCGCGTCTCGTCCGATAAATTAACATAATATTTGATTTTTGTCAAATTATCTGCTATTCATAATCGCATGAACCCGTCGGATGAAAAACTATTTTATGATCTTGTAGGAATCTGCTCCAGACTCCGAGGCAAAGATGGATGTATGTGGGACAGGGAACAAACCCATAAGTCACTTATCCGGCATCTTAAAGAAGAGTCCAATGAGGTTATAGATGCTATTGAAAAAGACGATAAAGACAACCTGAAAGAAGAACTGGGGGATCTTCTTTACCAGGTAATATTCCACTCGGAGATCGCTTCTGAAGCAGGGCATTTCAATATATGGGATGTGATCCTTACTCTGTCAGAAAAACTTATCAGGCGCCACCCGCATATCTTTGGCAATGTTAATGTTTCATCTGTTGACGATATAATCAAAAACTGGGGAAATATAAAAAAACAGGAAAAAAAAACCGTGAGACCTGATGTCTCACAGAGTTTTTAAAGTATAAGTTTCAGCATATACGCGGGATCTGAGCTACATCTGATGCGGAAAGATAGCGGCTTCCGCCGGAAGCAGTTATCATCATTGCCCGGCCTTTAGAGCCGGCCTTCCCCACACGACCGATAACAGATGCTTCCGGGAAACCGCTGCCCCTTAGGACTTTGCACAGACCGACAGAATCTTTTTTGTCAACCACAATAATCATATTACCTTCACATGCGAGATAGATATAATCCAGGCCCGCTATATAAGACAGTCCTTTTACCCATTCATTTACAGGTATCTTTGCTTCTTCAAGTATTACTGTCCTTTTTATATCAGCAGCAAGTTCTATCATCACTCCGGCGATTCCGCCCCGTGTGGCGTCCCGCAGAAATCTTACAGGTATATTCTGAGCGCATATAATATCAACAAGGCCGGTTAATGAACGGCAGTCACTCCTGATCTTTTGTGAATCTTCCAGAAGTCCATGCCTTGACTGAAAAACTGCAGCTCCGTGATCCCCGGCAGTACCTGTAGATATTATGACATCATTCTCTTTTATGGAAGTCCTGTCTGTTTTGAAAGCTTTTGACGCCGTGCCGGATGTTGTAACATACACTCCGTCCGCTTTCCCTTTTTCCACCACTTTAATATCGCCGCAAACGATTTTAACGCCGGCTTGCCTGCATTCCTCGGCTGCCGAAGCGGCTATACGCCTTAGTTCATCTATCCTGAATCCTTCTTCCAGTATCATTGCCATAGAAAGATAAAGGGGCCTTCCTCCCTGCGCAACAAGATCGTTAACAGTGCCCGCCACACTCAATTTACCTATGTCTCCTCCGGGAAAGAAAGGCGGCGATACAACAAAACTATCTGCAGTAAATATCAACGTATCGCCTGGAAACGGGAGCACAGCACTGTCATCAAGACAATCGGCATATTCGTTTGATATCTCAGGTAAAATCACATCCTCTACCAGTTCCCTGGTTTCTATACCGCCGTAGCCGTGTTCTTTTTTTATGTATTTATACTTCATACTTGTAATACGCACTGCATGCGCCTTCAGATGATACCATACAGGGGCCCACCGGATTTTCAGGAATACAATTTCCTCCGAACAACGGGCATTCACGCGGTGTACATATTCCGCGCAAAACCTCACCACACCTGCAGGAAGCCGGGTCTTCTTCTTCGAGAATTCTGCCTGAAAGCAGTTTAGACGCATCAAAATCCGAATATATTAAAGACAGTGCCAATCCGCTCAAAGGAATAGTTCCCAAACCTCTCCATTTTGTATCGGCAGTGACAAATACCTCATCCATTGCCTGTTTCATCAGGATATTGCCCGATTCAGTTACCGCACGCCTGTACTGATTTTCTATATCATTTCTGTCTTCAAGTATCTGAGAAACCAGCATATTTATACCATTTAGTATATCCGCAGGTTCAAAACCGGTAACAACTCCGCGTATCCCGATATCCCTATACGATCCGCAACCTATGATAACAGATACATGGCCGGGCAATATAAATCCGTCTATCTCATTCCCTCCACCCGAAACCAGGGCTTTTAGTGCCGGCGGGACAAGTTTATGTGCTGATAAACAATAAAAATTATTTATTTTCTCTTTTAAAGCTGTTTGCAGTGTATGTGCAACAACAGGAGCCGTGGTCTCGAAACCCACCCCCAGGAATATTACTCGTTTTTCCGGATGTTTCTTGGCTATCGCTAACGATTCCAGCGGGGAATAGACTACTCTTATCTTTTCCGAGGACATACTTCCGAGCGATTGCCCGGCTGAATTGGGTACCCTGATCATATCACCAAAAGTGGCTATTATATTATCCTTGCTACCGGCAAGTTCAATGGCACTCGTTATATATTCCGCCGGCGTAACGCATACAGGGCAGCCGGGGCCGGAAAGAAGTACAATATTATCCGGAAGCATACTTCTCAATCCGGACCTTCCTATACTCATGGTATGCGTACCGCATACTTCCATGATCTTGATCTTCTTCCCGATATCTGCGGTATTCCTTCTTATGTTCTCCGAGATGTCTTTAAGAAGGGCGGGTTCAGAAAATTCAGAAATGTATTTCATATATATTTTTTAAACTCTTTAAAAGCCTCCAGAGTTTCGCAGGCTTCTTTTTCATCTATTTTCTGAATCGCAAACCCGGCATGCAGAAGCACATATTCCCCTACTCTGGGATCTTCAAGGAACGTGAGATCAATTTCTCTGTCAACTCCTCCGATCTCGCCAATACCGCGGGTCCCGTCTATCCTTATTATCTTAACTGGAACAGCAAGACACATCAGCTTATTATCACCTGGAAGCCACTGCGATCACCGCCTGCCCGAACGCGATCCCGTTGTCGTTCGGCGATGTCGTGCGGTTCACATAAACCTTTATACCCTGTTCGGCCGCCATCTCTGCTATAAGCCGCGGCAGATATGCATTACAGAAAACACCTCCGGATATACAAGCTACATCAATACCCGTTTTTTCTTTCATCATAGAAAGTCCCTGGACAGCGATTTTTGCTAACGTACAGTGGAATTTTGAAGCCACTTCCGATATATCTTTCCCGCTTTCGATATCCTTAATGATCTTGGCAATCACAGTTGTTGTATTTATTTCAAACCGGTTTTCTTTTTGAGTAATTTCAAACTGATAATTTTTTTTAAGCATCTTTTCCTTCACAAGATTTTCCAATGCTATCGGAGCTCTTGCCGAATAAGTGTTTTCGAGCACCACTCCCGCTATCGCAGTAACAGCATCGATAAACCTTCCTGCCGAAGAACTCAACGGAGAATTTACCTGGTTTTCAATCATCCGTTCTACTTGAATTGCTTCTTTTTTGTTTTTGAGATGCCCGAATTGCCGCCAATCCACTCCCGCTTCCAGCAGATAACTTATTGCCATTCGCCATGGCTCTTTCGCTGCCGCATCACCTCCAGGGAGCGGATGAGGTTTCAAACATCCCATTCTTTCATATTTCCTGTAATCAAATACTATGAACTCTCCGCCCCAGATCCCGCCGTCCTCACCGTATCCCGTACCGTCAAAAGAAACACCCAGTATGCGTCCTTCAAGACCGTTCTCGGCAGCGCAGCCGGCCAGATGCGCATGATGATGCTGTATTTTTAATAGAGGCAGTGACCATTTTTCGGCTAATTCCGAAAATATCTTTGTAGAAGAATATCCGGGATGCATGTCACATCCCAGAAGTTCCGGTTTGTAATTCCATATCCTCTGCCATTTTTCTATATTTCCCGCGTATATCTCCTGAGTAAGAGTTTCTTCTATGCTGCCAAGATATTGTGAAGGATACGCTTTTTTTCCTTTTGTATAGCAAAAGTTGATGTTCTCACTGGCTCCGGATGTCAGCACATTTCCGCTAAACGGTATTTCTATGCCTTCCGGGACATATCCCCTGCTGCGCCTCAGCATTATCGGAGCTTTGCCCGTGGATTTAAGCACCGAATCATCACAGGTAAAACTTACAAAAAGATCGTGTTCCAGTACATTGCCCTGATAAAATTTTTTCGCAGCAATATTGTTTCTTATTGTAGGTGCCGACGGCCTGTTAAGACTTGTAGCTGCCATCAGGCTGAGTCCTGAATATTTAAAAAGGACACTTTGAATACCCGAATAAGGCAGCATCATACCGATCATTGCATTATCCGGAGCAAGAGATTCTGTTATATCCGTTTTTCTATTTTTCCTAAGCAGTACTATCGGCCTTCTAAAAGACAAGAGCAGTTTCCGGTCTTCCTCTTCTACCCGACAATATTGTTCGATAACACTTATATCTTTTGCCACTACGGCGATCGGCTTATGGCTCCTTTTCTTTTCATCTCTTATCCTGCTCAGGGCTTCCTTATTCTCAGCATCCGCCATCAAGTGAAACCCGCCCCATCCTTTTACGGCAACAACATTGCCTCCGGACAGATCATCTGCTGCCTTCTTTATGGCTTTTTGCCCGATAACCGTACCGTAACTATATTCGGGCCCGCATGCCGGACAGCATATGGGTTGCGCGTGATAGCGCCTGTACTCTGCATCTTTGTATTCAACTTTGCAATCCAGGCACATAATGTATGACCTCAGCGTGATATTTCCCCTGTCATACGGAAGACTTTCCAGGATAGTAAACCGCGGCCCGCATTCAAGACAGCTTATAAACGGGTACTCCCGGCGCCTATCTTCTTCGCTTCCGAGTTCTTTCAGGCATTTATCGCACAATGCTATATCGGGCGGTATGTTCAAGTCAGGCACAGTTCTCCCCTCGCTTCCTTCTATCAGAAATCCCGCATAATTTATATTTGACACTTTTTCTTCATTGATATCTTCTATGTGCGCCGCCCTGGGAACATCATCCAGCAGTTTTTGCCGAAATATATCAATCTCCTTTTTTGAGCCGCTGATTTCCAGCTCTACGCCGTCACCGGTATTTCTCACCCATCCGCAGAGCCCCATATTTTTTGCCAGCTTGTAAATAAAAGGACGGAATCCTACTCCCTGTACTGTGCCTTTGATCTTTAATCTCTTATTCATCAGAAGATGCGGGTTTTATAATCCTTTCTCCCCCAGTATCTTTATAATAACCTCAATAACACGAATACCTGCTTCCCGCACTTCGGGATTAATATTACCACAAATATTTCCCGGCTGAATTGCAACTACAAATATTTCTGCACCGCAGGAACCTGATATAAACTCTGCAAGCACATCCAACCCAGTATTATGTGTTCCGAGTCCCTGTGAAACTTCCTCTGCATGAAGAACCTCTATACTTCCCGGGGACTTATTCATATTCACTGCATCTATGAATACCACGGTATCCGGATTCATGTTACTTACTTTAACAAGATAGTTTTCAGGAATCTCATAGCAGCTTATCACTTTTATCGAATTATTTTCTGCAAGCTTTTCTGAGATAAAAACACCGATCCCGTCATCGCCCCTTGAAAGGTTCCCGATGCCCATTATAACACTATTCTCAGTGAAAGGTATGTTTTTGATCTGCACTGAATATCGGTTTATTTACCGGTTTCTACAGTATAGACTTTATGCCTGCACGAAGGACACAAAAAAACTAATATATCGGCTCTTGTATCCTGCTTGCGTTTGCGTACAGGCGGTTGCTTCCTGCCTGTTTCTTTCTGCCTGATCAGTATCATCTCGGGTGATGTCGAAGCAAGGGCAGGACCCATTCTTTTAGCTGTAGCTAAAAGCTGTGCCTCGGTGCCTACTGCGGCACCGCACTTGCTGCACACTACAAGATCGAACTCCTGAACAGTTTTCATTGTTTCTTTTGAATATCCGGCAAGATCGTATTCTTTTGTCATAACCACACCAGGCTTCGGCTGGGGACACTCTGATTCACACTGGCCGCAGAATATGCACCTATCATACATCCTGGTAATAATCCTTTTTCCTCTATGCAGATCATCTTCTATCTCTATCGCATCGGCAGGACACACTTCACTGCACGCTTCACATCCGATACACCATTCATCATCCGGTTCCGGTTTCCCCCTGTATCCATCTGCCGGCACATAGGCTTCTGCCGGGAACCTGCTCGTATATCTTCGGGAAAAAATAGCTATTACAGCTTCTTTCAGTTCTCTGAGTTTAGGGTAAATCATTGTTTTCCTCATCTGCTATATCGTGCTTCTGCTGTTGTATCTCTGAGTAATCGTCTTTAACAGAACCGTCCCATAATTTCACTCCGTATATATACGCACCGCGGGCAAGAGCATGTGCCCCGGTAGGAGAAGTAAGAAGTACGAATATCAGGCACAAGAGTGCCTTGGTACCCGATGCGCTGAACCCCTGGATAACAAATATTCCGAGAAGGATTGAGCACGTACCCAGTGTTGCGCATTTTGTCGCAGCCTGTAGACGGTTATATACATCCGGGAGCCTTATCAAGCCTATACATCCCGCCAGATCAAAGAAAACTCCCACAGATATCAGCATTAATCCTAAATAGTGCATATATTCCCCTGGTGATCCAAAATATATATTCTATTCATCGAATCCGCGACCTTCAAGATATTTTGCAAGTGCAACCGTTCCGATAAAACTCAACAATGCCCAGGATATCGCCACATTCATATAAAAATCAGAATCACTCAATATTGTAAACAGGGCACTGAATCCCACTACAACTGTACCAAGCAGATCTATGGCAACCGCCCTGTCCGGCGGAGTCGGACCCCTTCCTATCCTGTATATACACAGGAAACAGCATATGATCAAACCCCAGAAAAAAATAGTTATCATTATTCGAATACCTTTTTCAGTATCTTTTCAAACCTGCCTGCGATCTGCTCCGTAATATCAGACAGATCCCCTTCCTGCACGTTTATCCAGTGAACATATATTATATCTCCGGATATATCGACACTCAATGTCCCCGGAGTTAATGTGATCGAATTACAGAGTACGGTCTTTGCCAGCGGACTTGTTAATTCTGTCCTTATCTTGACTATTCCCGGATTTATCGGCATATCCGGATGTATGACCCGGTATAATACATCCAAGTTGGCAAGCACCATATGATATGCAAGCACAGGGATATAACAAACGGCCCAGTAATACCTTTTGGGCTCAAGGAGTTTTCCTGTACTGTCCCAACTTTCATCTTTGCTCCAAGCTCCCCAGAAAACCGTAACAAGCATGGCAACTAACAGCCCGGCTGTTATATCCTGCATATTGACCGGATTAAACGGCCATACCAGGAAGAGCCATATCGCATACATCGCTATAAATAATATGGCCTTTCTCATAATAACCTCTCTGCCAGCATATTGAAATACATCTCGGGTTTTGTTATTATTGCCGCCGCCGGATCAAGTACTATCGCCCTGACCTGCGGGAGCAGTAAGAGCCCCATAGCTACACAAAGTATCGCCAGAAAAACCATTGAAAACTGCATCAAAAAAGGCACTTCCTTCAGTTCCTTAAGTTCTCTTTTCAGGTCTCCCAAAAATCCGTATTTCTGTACTTTCATGAATGACGCCAATGTGAGGATACTCCCTATTATTGCCCATATAGCCAGCCACGGGTGCATTGAACGGATACAGGCCATAATTATAAGGAGCTTGCTCCAGAATCCGTTAAAAGGCGGTAATCCGGCAATCGACAGCGAGGCTATCATAGAAGTAATTCCTGTAACAGGCATTTTCGATGTTATGCCGCCCATTTCCCTCAGATCTCTTGTACCTGTCCTATAATAAACTGCGCCGGAATTCATAAATAGCAGTGACTTGAATACCGAATGGTTTAAAAGATGGAATACTGCCCCTATTACACCCAGAGGGGTTGCCAGTCCGAATCCAAGTGCAATATAACCCATCTGGCTGACCGAATGATACGCGAGCAGCCTTTTGAAATCCCATTGACCCAGTGCCAAAAGAACCCCTATTATTATAGAAACAACACCGAGTGTACGCACGATCACAGGCACATTGCCTGTATTCATCCCAAATACCATGTAACATATCCTTATCATTGCATATATGCCTACTGTTTTTATCAAGACCCCGCTGAGCATGGCTGATATCGGTGCCGGCGCAGACGGATGCGCATCCGGAAGCCACGCGTGAAAAGGTATGAGAGCCGCCTTGATAGAAAACCCTATTATAAAAAGAACTACCGCTATATTGAGCCCGACAGGCATCCCTCCCGCCAAGATGCCTCGGTATATAAACATCATATTAAGGTTCTGCGTGTGTCCATAGACCAGTGCTATCCCCAGGAGAAGAAACGCGGTACCGATACTTGAAAGAACGAGATATTTGAACATGGCTTCGAGTTCTTTTCTCATCGTACCGAAACCGACCAGGGCGTAAGAAGCTACAGATGCGACCTCAAGAAATACATAAAGATTGAAAAGATCTCCAGTCAGAACTACTCCGTTCATGCCCGCAACCATCAGAAAGAACAACGAATAATATTTTTCCGGCGAATCGTATTTTTTCATATAATCAATTGAAAAAATCAGGCATACGAGAGATATAAGATTGGTAATGACTAATACAGGAGAACTGAACCCGTCCAGAACAAGTATTATCCCTTCAGGAAGTTTCCAGCCGCCCATACTGTATACCCCTGACCGGCCTACTATCAGGATCGACATGACCAACAGCACAAATCCGATTATTGCCGAGAATCTGTCTGCCATCTTTATCTTCTTTTCTTCTTCCATAATAAAATCGAAGACAGACACGATAAAGGCCGCGGCAAGTGGAATAGCTATAAATAACGGTAAAATATTCATCGTTTTATTCTTTCAGGTCATTGATCTCCGAAATATCAAAAGTGCCGAATCTCTCATATATCCTTATCGCCACAGCGACCATCAAGGCAACTATTGAAAGGCCTATTACTATTGACGTAAGGACCATCGCCTGCGGAAGCGGATCAACTGCCGTTGCGGCAAACTCCTTTATATCCATGCCCCTTATTACAATAGGTGCCATCCCGGCGGCTTTATAGCCTATAAGCAGTATGAACAGGTTCAGCGCATTTTCCATGATTATAAGTGAAAGTATTATTTTAACAACATTCTTCTTTGTAACAACACCGTAAAGCCCCACGGAAAAAAGTACCATACAAAGACTATATATTATAGGCATACTGGTCATCTTTTTCTCCTAAAAATTGCAAGTACCGCGAATACGAGGAATACAGAAGCGCCGACTTTTATGCCTATTGCGATATTTGACAGCGGTATAAATCCTGAAGATAGAAGTTCAAACGGCCGGCCTTTTGCTTCGGCAAAAAAATTATACAGGAATTTCTTTCCGAAAAAGATGCCTGCGAATCCGATAAGCAGGAACATAAGGGCGCCGAGTGAATCGAACAGATGATCAAATCGCAACGGCAGCCTTTCGATTGCTTCTTCGCCGCCGAATGATATCAGGTACAGTATAAATATAAACGCCAGTATAAGTCCTCCCGCGAATCCTCCCCCGGGACTGATGTGTCCGTAAAGTATTATGTTAAGCCCGAATACGGTTATCGCGCCGCCTATGAGCGATGTAACTGTCTTTACGATATCGGTCATTCCGCTATTGTTCTTCATCAGCTTTTCTCTTTCTTAAAATCGTTATAGCGCCTATTATCGCTGCAAACAGCACTGAAGTCTCCCCAAGTGTGTCGTATGCCCTGTAATCCAATAATACTGCAGTTACTATGTTAGGGGAATTAGTCTGCTCCAGTCCGTTAATAAGATAAAGCTGGCCGGGTAACGGCTGGCCCATAGCTGCAGTAAGTTCTTTAAAAGAAGTGCCGAACTCGGGCAGACTGCTGATCCCGAATAGTATTGCCAGAAGCACAGCACCTACCATCGTGATCCCAAATACCATACTAAAAAATTCCCGTTTACATTTTACTGCTGTCACATCTCTGTTTATTGTTGCCCTTATGAGTATTATAAGCAATATAACCTCAACAAGGATCTGCACTATAGCCACATCAGGCGCTCTTAGAAATAGCATTATTATTGCGAGGCCGAATCCGACACCGCCAAGCGATATTATTGACGACAGAAGATTTTTAGTCTCTATAGCAATAACCGCAGCAACTATACATGAAACAAGTATTAATTCAATCATTTTAAAATCACATAAAATAGTATGACACTGCCTACCATCACCCACAGGATATAAACTGACAATATGCCGTTATGGAGCCATCTGAACAAATTAATCCAGTAGAAAATGAATGCCTTTGTCACTTCATACAGATCGAAATACCCCTGTTTTGCCAGTTTGTATATTTTCCGAAATATACCCAGGTTTTCAATCGTAGTATAGAATTCAACGCCTGAAACACGCATCCGCGGTGTTATTTTTTCGCCACCGATATAAGTGCCCGAGATCCTGTATCCGCCGACGTTTGTTATTATATACACAAGAAAACCGAAACTGATACCGAGCATAATAAGGATTCCCGCCAAATGCGGCTGCCACGCTTCTATTATCTGCAGCGGTAACTGCCCAAGAATACTGTTCAGTACAGGATATACAGTATACTGCGGAAACAGGCCTATCGCAATACACAAAAGCGGCAGGATTATCAGTGCCGGCAACTCCCACGAAAGCTTCTCCCTGCATGGTATCTTATCACTGGTACTCTGCCCGAGAAAAACCGCATGTATAACCTTAACAAAAGAAGCCAAAGTGAGAACTGACCCGAAGATTGCCGCAACAAGCCATATGACCCATAGCGGCCCGATGGTCTTACCCGTCTCTATCACACCGCGATATACCAGCCATTTCGAGATAAACCCGTTAAACAGCGGGAATCCCGATATTGATAGTGCGCATATCATGAAACTTGCAAATGTCAAAGGAAAACCTTTTGCTAGACCACCCATATCTTCCAGTTTTGTCGTACCCGTTTCCTTTTCAATTATACCGGAACATAAAAAGAGACCCTGTTTATATATTGCATGATTGACCATATGCAGCAGGCCTCCGGCAATACCTATGATATTGCCGGTACCGATACCCATTACCATATATCCCACCTGCGAAACGGCATGGTACCCCAACAGACGTTTAAGATCATGCTGTGAGAGCGCCATAAATACGGCCACTATGATCGTTATGGCTCCTATCGCAAGCAGAAACGTATTTCCGGCGCTCGATACCTCGAACCAGTCAATAACGATCTTTTTCAACAGATATATACCCAAGAGTTTATCCAAAGAAGCCGGCAGCAGCGCCACTATAGGTACCGGACACTGTTTGGACACATCCGGAATCCAGGTATGAAACGGTATGGCGCCGGCTTTTGCGAAAGCTGCACTCAGAAGGCTCAAGAAGATCATCCAGCTGAACGGCCCTCCAAGTTTTATTCCTGTACCGGCAAGGCAGTCAGTCTTTGAGAGAAAGACCATTCCCACAAGGCCCAGCAGCATAAGCGCATCAGTTCCCCCGATAATTATGAATGTCTTTTTACCGATTTCCTCTTTGCCGGAATAGAATATCATCAGTGCCAGCAGAATCCCGGTTAAGCCCCAGCATACAAGAAGCACTATATATTTTGCCGCCAGAAAAACACCGGCACTTGATGCAAGCACCATGCAGAAAAGAGCCCAGAAAACACCGCTGCCGTCTTTCATGTGACCCACACTATACAAAGATATAAGCAGGCCGAAAAAGCCTGTTAATACAACCAGTGCAAGCGGCAATGTGCCAGCCTGCATAAAAACCGTACCGCCGTCAAACGAAAACCTGTATTCGGGCAGCGCTATTATGCCCCCCGCCAGAACTGCAATAGAAGCACATGCTGCGAATATGCCTCCATACTTAAAAAAAGAACGGGGCAGGAACAGCACTGCAACTCCAAGTACGACCGGTATTATTATAGTTAGCTGAAATACTTCCATTACCTGGTTTCCCCTAACTGTTCTTCTATTCTGCGTGTCTTCTGCTGACACATCTTTATCAGTTCCTTCGATGAATAATTCCTGCCATTTTCATCTACCGCCTGCATCCTCTCTGTACAACAGTAGCACGGATCCACTGCCGCCAGAGTCAACGCCGCATCAGGAATAGTCCCGCCCAGAACCGCGACTTCATTTGAAAGTATATTCATGTATGATGGTGCCCTTACTTTATGCCTGTAGGGTACGGTACCGCCGTATGATCTAACATAATGAAACACTTCGCCCCGCGGGGCTTCATGCCGGCCTATGCCTTCTCCTTCAGGTATCTCTTTAATATCAATGCAGATATCGCCCTTGGTCTTCTTGAGCCTGTCGGCGCACTGTTTTATCATCGATGTGCATTCTCTCATTTCATCCAGGCGTACCATCGTCTTTGCATAGACATCGCCTTCTTTCCTGACTGCTATTTTCCAGTCTATAAGATCGTATGCGGCGTACGGATCGTCTTTTCTTACATCTATTTCTACTCCGGAACCGCGGGCTGTCGGCCCTAAGACACAATAGTCTATCGCCTGTTCCTTTGTCAGTGTGCCGGCTATTTTCAGCCTTGCCCTTATCACGGGATCGTCTTCAACTGCCTTTTGAAGCATATCTATTTTTTTAAGGAGTTCGTCCATCTCGGTTTTCATCCAGCTGCAATGTTCGTCGGATATATCTCTTCTAACGCCGCCTATTTTCATCATGGCATAATGCTGCCTGTTGCCGAATAGATGTTCACACAGATCCAGTACAGGTTCGCGGTATTTCCATGCCCACATCCATACCGTATTATACCCTATGAAATGACCTGCCAGACCGAGCCACAGGAGATGAGAATGTATCCGCTCCAATTCGCCCACAATTGTTCTTATATATTTCGCCCTATCAGTGATCTCTATCTTTGCAAGATCTTCTATGGCGTTCACATAAGCAAACGGGTGCGATGTCGAACATATCCCGCAGATCCTTTCTACAAGGAATATAACCTGGTCAAAATGCTTGCATTCGGACAGTTTCTCTATCGCCCGGTGGTTATACCCCAGCTCTATCTCAAGGCCGACTATCTTTTCCCCCTCTACCTGCAGCCGGAAAAATTCCGGCTCTTCCTGAAGCGGGTGATAGGGCCCTATTGGTATTTCAGTTATTTTCTTTTCTTCAGTCATGTTTCCTCAGTGGATGCTTATCTCCTTTGTATGCGTCTGATAAAAGGAGGTTTCTCATATCATCGTTCCCCTCAAATTCGATCCCAAACAGCTCATTAAGTTCTCTCTCTATCCATTTTGCTCCTGTAATTATATCGGTTATGGTATCCACCCGGGGATTTTTCTTATCCAGTTTAACCCTTAAGTTAAAAAGCAGCCCCTCGCGGTCAAACGAGAAATGGTACACTATTTCCATCCATTCTTTCTCATCCACACCGCTTGCGGTAGCAAACCGCATCTTCATCTGGTTGAACAGGAATTCCGAAGCCCTGCGAATAAAAGCAGGGGATATTTCCATATATACCCGCCTTTGATTATGTATCTTTTCTTCAAGCAGGTTCTTCCCGAAATTCTTTCTTATAATATTAAGCAGATCACTCACAATTTTTTTACTCCCGAAACTTTCTTTTTCTTCTTTCCTTCTTTTTGTATTTTCTCTATCAGCTTAACCATGCCGGATATTATCGCTTCCGGCCTCGGTGGACATCCGGGAACATATACGTCCACAGGAACATGTCTGTCTGCCGGACCGACACAGTTGTAAGAACCTCTGAATATCCCTGTCCCAGCCGGACATGTGCCTATAGCGACTATATAGCACGGTTTCGGTGCCTGTTCGTATATAGCCTTAAGCCTGGGAAGACATTTCGAATTTATTATTCCGGTCAACAGCATGCAATCCGCATGACGTATACTTCCGACCAGTTTTATGCCGAACCTCTCGGCATCATACCGCGGCGTAAGTACATCCAGTATCTCTATATCACAGTTATTGCACGGCGCCGCCGCGAAATGGTATACCCATATTGATTTTGTAATTATCTTGCTCATAGTCCTATATATGCCAGTAACACTGCCAGAAAAGATACCATTGTCACCGGACCCCAGAAAAATCTGAGTGTCTGATTTATCCGTAATCTCGGATTAGTATTTTTTATGAGTATCACAAGTACAAGCACCCCTACATATTTCAGTATCCCGGCAGGAGACCCTATGCCGCCAAGAAAAAGGATCACCATAAACAGCGGCAGCAATCCCATAAGGATCCACCTGGATACTACGAACAACCCCAGCGGCGGTCCGGTATACTCAATGATAGCTCCGCCCATTATCTCCTGTTCCGCCTCCGGCAGGTCAAATGGCACCTGCCCCATCTTTGACTGCAGGCATAGCAGTGTAACAATAAATGCTATACAACCGGATAAAGATCCCGCTACTATCCCGTTCCCTGCCTGATGCTCCAGTATCTCTCCTATGCCTACCGCACCGCCTATTTTGATAAACACAACGCATACAGCCAATATCAACGGAAGTTCATACGAAATGGCCATCTTCATCTCTCGTGATGCGCCTATTGAAGCAAGCGGATTTGCCGAAGCGGCTCCGCCCATTATTATTGCAAATGACGGAATCATCAAAAGATATATAATTGCAATGACATCACCTACGAAGCCGCTTTGTGACAAAACTCCCTTTACCAGTATCATTGATACCAGTATCAGTGACGAAAAACTGATGACCGGCGCAAGCAAAAAGATAAAACGGTTTGCATTTGCCGGTATAACCGTCTCTTTCTTCATAAGTTTTAAAAAATCATATACGGACTGTAAAAGCGGCGGCCCCACTCGCCACTGGATAAGCGCCGAGACCTTCCTGTCTATCCAGGAAACTGTAAAAGCTAGGATAAGCGTGAATATCAATCCAGGGAACAGGATATATTCTAAAAGTATCATTTCCAGTCCTTTGCCTTAACAGCTACAATACCGTCAATCTCTATCCATCCATCAGGAGTTTTTTCAACTTCGTCTATCGCGCCTTGTTTGCATATTTTTTTACATCTTTCGATATCCAGCTTATATGCCGGGTACGTTTTATATGTCAGCAGTTCTTCAGGATTTGCCCCCACCGGACATGCGCTTGCACACTGTTTACAGGATACGCACTTCATCAGATAACGGACCAGGTCTTCACCTTCTTTTTTTTCAAGTGCCTCCTGCGGACACGCCGCCACACATGCAGGGTTTTCACAATGCCTGCATACAACTGCCCGGATCCCTCTTTCTATAAGGCTATAAAGCCCCGGCTGGGCCTGCCGGCATTTTGTACACCCGTAACATTTATCAAGATCCAGTGTTATCATATCAATCCCATACGTCCGGTATATCCTTTACATCACTGTAGGCAAAAACCGGGCCATCTTTGCACACGTAATATTTCCCCACCATACAATGCCTGCATTTTCCGAATCCGCATGTCATATTCTTTTCCAGTGAAACATAAATCCTATCATCGGATATACCCATTTTTTTAAGTTCAATTGTAGCATACTTCATCATAACCGGAGGTCCTACAGCAACAACCGCGCATGTTTTAACATCTATTTTTACTTTTGAAAGCAGTTTAGTCACGACACCTGTATCTTCCTTCCAATCCGTATCGCCTTCGTCCACCGTCCGGTACGTCTCCATGTCACCATCCCATCTGCCGAAACTGCCCTTGTAAAGTATGTCTTTCGAAGACCTGCAGCCATACAGGAAAACCACCCTGGGATAATGATTCCTGTTATCTATTATCTCATATATGAGTGTCCTCAAAGGTGCCAGGCCGCAACCGCCTCCTATAATAAGCAATTCCCTGTTTCTGAGCTTTTCTACCGGAAACCCGTTTCCATACGGTCCCCTTACTGCAAGCATATCGCCGGCCTTCTTGCTGTGAAGTACTTTTGTCGCAACCCCGACTTCCATTACTGTTATCTCGATGTTTTTGGTCTTTCCCGGTCTTGAAGAAGGAGTAAAAGGCGCTTCTCCTATTCCCGGAACGGTCAGCTGGATGAACTGACCCGTAGCAAAATCTATCGGTTCTTCGAGCTCCAACGCGAATGTCTTTATGTTCGGCGTTTCAGTATCTACCCGGGTTATTTTTGCCACTATCGGTTCATAAAGGGGTTTTTCAGTCATATAAGCCTTTCAGAGTTTCTCTGATATCTATTTTCCCGGGACAAGTCTGTATACATCGGCCGCAGCCGGTGCATCCGGACATATCGAACTCGTTCTGCATCAGAGAAAATTTGCATAAATACCTGTTGCGGAATCTCTGCCATAGCTCTTGTCTCGGATTCGCGCCGCCGCCCACACGGGCATAACCCGGGAAATGACATGAATCCCACTGCAATACCTTTTTAATTTCTTTCTTTCCGGAAATTTCATTTAGCACGTTGCAGTAACATGTCGGGCACACAAAATTGCAGCCGCCGCACTGCATACATTTTTCACTCTTCTCTTCCCAGTAGTCTGCGCTATTGTTGCCTGCCACTTTTTCTCCCATGCCGTCCTTATCATGGTCCAGTTTAAGGTTCTGCCTGACTTTCCTGCTGCTTGTATCGCGAAGATCGTTTCTTTTTTCTATATCCTCCCGATTAGCTTCGTTTTCCCCAAGTGATCCGGTCATTTTTTCACCGGCTTCCGAGCCGGTTTCGATAACAATACCATCATCTGTAAAAGCAAGATTAATGTCGAATCCTTTTTCACAATAAGGTTCCCCTCCCACGGCAGCGCAGAAACATGTATCCGCAGGAGACGCGCAATCCACAGTAACCAGCTTCAGATTTTCCCTGAAGTTTTTATACACCGTATCTACCGGCTCTTCTTCAAGGAACACCCTGTCAAAAACGCCTTTCAGCGCCCTGATATCACAGCTCCTTATTCCGACAAGTATAATCTGCAGAGTATCTTCTTCTTCGATTCCTGCTACAAGGTTCCGTGCAGGGAAAACAAATTCCTTCACACCGCCCCATACAGGAACTGTATCCCAGCATATATCAATATCTTCGCTATACTCCACGAGTCTGCCCCGTTCATCGGGTACCATGACCCTGTGGTCTTCCGACCATTCTTTGAACAGTGCTCTCAGTTTTTCGTTTGTTATCTTCCTTATCATCTTTTTTTTCTCACAGCCAGCTGGTATGACAGATTTTCAAGTTCCAATGCAAGGTCAACATATCTCACATTAACTCCCTCGGGTACATTAAGTGTTACCGGCGCAAAATTCATGATCTCATTTACTCCCGAACTGACCACCCGTTCCGCTACTTCCTGCGCCCTGTCTGCCGGAACAGATATAACGGCGATATCTATCTGTTTATTTCTGATCTTTCTTCTCAGCGCAGTTGAAGAATTAATCTCTACGCCGCTCCATTTTTTTCCGATCTTTCGAGGATCCTTGTCAACTATCATCCTGAACTCAAAACCTTCTCTTCTGAAACCTGGATAATAGAATAAGGCTCTTCCGAGGTTGCCGGCTCCTACAAGCAGAAGGCCCCATTTCCTGTTAAGTCCAAGCACGCCGTCGATATCATCTATCAGTTTTCCTATATCGTATCCGACGCCGGTCTTACCTTTCCTTCCGAGTGAAGAAAGATCTCTTCTTACCTGTGCCGATGTATTTGAAAGAACTTGGGCTATCGCTTTTGAAGTAACCAATTTTTGACCGTTTTTATAAAGATTTTTTAATATCCTATTATAAATTATCAGCCTTTCGACTGTATGATCATTTAACATATTTTAATTTGTGAAATGTTTCACAATGTAATTGTATCTTATTTTTAATATATTTCCCGTGTTTTGTCAAGTCTTCGAATCAAATCATCTAAAATGTAACCCGAAGGGCATTCGTCGACTCATTTGAAAATGTAACCCAGATAAAGCCTTTCACATATAATGTACCCCATGGAGGGTCGCATTATGAAGTTACAATTTAGAATGAACTATTTGAACAAAATTTATCACAGATATCACAAAGCATTGCGAGATGAAAAAACGCAAATTCTCAATGAGTTCTGTAAGGTCTGCTCATATAA